>MQUF01000018.1 GCA_001914235.1 Desulfobulbaceae bacterium DB1 | reverse complement strand
CCGCTGCAGGAAAGTATTTTCCTGCAGCGGCGGGGCGTTGGGCGTTTTTTTGTTGCAATGCGCGACTGGGCACCTGTCAGGGTGCTCAATGTTCACATCTTTATTTTTTGGCCATGGGTGCGGAGGGAACGTCGTTTCCGTGACATTCCATGCAGTTCATCTGAGCGGTGATGCCGTATTCCTTGACAGGGGCATGGGTGCTTGTTGCTTCGTACTTGCCGTCTTTCCAGTCATTGAGCAGCTCGACAAGATGGTAGGCGACACTGGCTGCAACCCGGGCGCACCTGTCTTTTCTCTCCGGGCTGGAAATGGGAAACCCCGAGGCCTTCATCCACTTGCCGACAGAGACGTGGCACAGGGGGGATTCGGCGGTGGTCTTGACAAGTTCGGTGGCGACTTTTGGTTTTTTGGGAACATAAATCGGCATGGACGCTTCGGAATACCACTGGAACATGTCTTCGCTGATGTGATGTCCCTCCGTGGCCCCGGCTATCCGGGGACCGATGATGACATTGGCGACAATGGCCGCACCGGCGTTGGAGCCGCAGGTCATGCCCCAGCCCACCATGCCGCCTTCGAGAAAGACAAACGAATCAACGGGGAAAGAGGTATAGGGTTCGCCGACCTTTTCCCGCAGCTGGCTGAAAACGCTGTTGATGACCGCGACACCGCAAAACCCGCGATACCATTCTTCGTAAGCGATTTCCGCGGTTTTGGCGGGATCAAGTTTCTCATAGGGCCATGGCCATTTTTCCGTCGGGCCGCCCAGCGCATGAGCGGATTTCATCAGGCCGCCGAAATGGGCCATGGTTGCACTTGCAGCCAGGACGGTGGTGCCGATCATCATCTGGCGGCGTGAGACTCCCTTGCTTCCCATGTTTTCCTCTGACTTCATCCTTTTTCCTCCGTTTTTTCAGGTTACAGTTTCTTCCTGCAGCAGGAAGTTGTTGATAATGCACCTTGTGTGGCGTGCATTGGTATGAAAAAATACTTTCCCTGTGTGGCAAAAGAAGTTGATCGTGACTGTTGTGAGGCGATGCCGAAATTCGTAACATGAGGTTTCGTTTGCATTTTTGGCATCATAATAATGAATGGTTCTCCGGGGCTTCCGTGTCCTGCCGATAAAACGAGAGGGCGAAGTCATTTTTGCGTTTGTACCACATTGTGTTCTTTTATTAGCAGGGAGTGTGATGTCTGTCAATATGTGATATTGGTTTTTTTGAAAAAAAAATAAAAAGTGGGTGTGCCGGGTTTTTTGATTATCGGCAGGCACGCTTTTTTTTAGGGGGGGGTGGGAAGCGACCGATAAGTAGTCATGGGATGAGTTGCTGGATTGGTATATTTGTGTTTTTGGTCCAGTCGAAGCTCTTAGCGGTTAATATCATTGGTTTTTGTTCTTGTTGTCCGGTTTTTCGGAAAAAAACGATTTGTTTTTTCGGAAAAACGGACAAAAAAATCGACTTATTCCTGTTTTGCGGATTAAGACGGTGAAAAGAGCAGGGGAGTGCCAATCTTGTTTGGGCGTTGTTTGCTTTAACTGGTTGTTTTTGTTGACAACCTCGTTTGTTGATGCGTTTGGCGCGACTACTGCATGCTATAATAATTAGGAAAATATGAGAATTGTATGCATTCTGAGGTTCTCTGCTGTATATATAGTAAGAAACTAACTCCTGGAAAATAAACCTATGCCGGTTAGAAAAAAGCGAACAAGCATCAAGAAACATCTCATCCTTTTCTCCAAGGGAATAGGGGCAGTTGCACTTGTTGTTCTGGCCGTTGCGGCAATAAGCATGTTTTTCCGGTCCCCTTCCGTGGAGGAAGTCGTTTCACTCCCAGTCTCCCAACCTGTCTCCATCGAGTCCTCTGCAGAGGAATTTGAGGAGCCGACCGACCCCAGTGGTGAAATGAACGGGAAGTGGTATGGCTTATGCCGGAAAAATTCCATTCAAACGGTGGAGGATTTTCGGAGAACGGTGCAAAATGATAGCGTGCTTGCCGTCCACTTTGCCTCTTTCGATTGGGAAAACGCCCAGCTCGGCAGGCAGGATCAAGAAACCAAAGTCCATGTCGCGTACAGGAAGGATGATGTCATCAGGCAGACATCAAAGCTTGTCAAGCTGCCCAAGGGGGATCAGTACATCACCGACGGAACCCATATCGTTCGTACTGCCTGTTGCAACGATTACATCGTCCCCCCTCCGGTCCTCCCGTCGGCGGGAAAGAACATCCCTCCCGTCTATCCGCCGGAAGTTACGCCTTCGGCTGGTGGGCCTCCTGTTGTAACCTTGACCGAAGCACTCAATCTTCCACCGGATTTAGATCCAGGTTACGTCTTGCCGATCATCCCGTATGAGCGATCACATCAACCACCCATTGATATTCATCCGCCGATTGTGCCTCCTCCCGGTCCTCCCTCGGAACCCGTTCCGGAACCAGGCACCATGCTTTTGTTCGGCTCCGGACTGGGGGCACTTGCCGCGATTTTCCGGAAAAAACGGCGTCATCCATAATTCGTCAGCGAAAGCGGCGCAGGCCGGGGTTCAGGTTCTGCTCCGCTTTCCTTGTCTGGAGCAGGTTTCCATTTGATTCCCTTGCCCGGCGGCTCTGTTCGGCGCTGTGGGTTTATGGATTTCCCCGGCTCGGATTTTCCGCGAGATCGGATCAGGTCGCCAAATTGCATTTCTCCGCAATATGATATATCCTTATAAAAAGAAGGGCGCGCTGCGGCGCCTTCTTCCCCGGACTTTGCATTGCGGATTCGGTTGCCGCCTCGCGCGGTTTAACATTGAAACCAGGAAACAAGCACGAATATGAAGATACGAAGCTGTATACTACGGGCGTTTGTCGGATGTTTGCTAACCTTGCTGTTGCCTATTTCCTTTGGTAATGCCGCAAGTGTGCGCCAGGTTGACATGGACAAGATGATCCGGGAGTGCCGGCTGGTGTTCGAAGGCAGGGTCACTGCCGTTGAAGCCCGGGAAAACAGTCAGAAGCGGATCCATACCTATGTGACCTTTGCAATAGAGGAGGTCATTAAAGGGGATTATGCCGAAAAATCCATCACACTGCGTTTTCTGGGGGGAACGGTGGGGGATGTGACCATGTCCGTCAGTGATATGCAATGGCCGCAAATGGGGGAACATGGAATTTACTTTGTGGAATCGTTGAAAAGGCCGCAGGTGCATCCTTTTTATGGCTGGAGCCAGGGGCATTTTATCGTGGAGCCTGACGCGCAGGGTCGAGGCAGGGTCATGACAAGCGGCAGGCAACCGGTCATGGAGGTATTGGACGATGTGCCGGCCGAGCAGAAGTCTTCGGGGGGCAGTCAGCTTTCTCACGGCAATGGGGTTGCACGCGGTCTTGCCGTTGCCCGGGAGAAAAAGGACAATGTGGGCCTGACCACCGATGAATTCAAGATGAATTTGTATGAGAAACTGTGGAGAAAGCAATGAGCGGGAATGCGAAGCATCATTTGCTGCCAAAGGGTGTCATGCGCTGTTTTCTTGCAGCCCTTCTCGTGTTCGTGCTCGGAGTCTGCGGGGCAACGGTTGGGGCGTATCAATTGCAAGGTTTTAAATGGCCGCAGCCTTCCACCACGTTTTACGTCGATATCCCCGGTGCGGGCGGGAAATGGAATGATTCCTTTGAGGAGGCCATGTCCGCCTGGGGTGTTGGTACGGCATTTGATTATAATATAGTACGGGGGGTATCTTCCGACCCCTGTGATCCATTTGACAACAGAAACGGCGTCAGTTTCAATGACACGTTTTGTGGAGAGGCCTGGGGCGCGGGGACTCTTGCCATAGAAATTTCTTATTATATCGGCTCTGAATTAATTGAGGCCGATATCGTATTTAACAGTAATCAGGCCTGGAATGTGTATTCGACTTCCTGGGGAGACGCTCCCTGGGTCGGGGTCAATGATTTTCAACGTGTTGCCGTGCATGAATTGGGGCATGCTCTCGGCCTGGGTCACGAGAATAGCGACGTACCGGCAATTATGAGGCCGTGGGCCGGCGACATCACCATTCCGCAGCAAGATGACAAAAACGGTGTGGCGGCGCTTTATGGATTTGGAACAGTTGCCCGGCCTGCCGGCATCACCGTGCCGTCCACCGATGCAGACGGCAAGTACACGGTGAAATGGGCGGCATCGTCAACAGCCGGGGTAACCTATGTTTTGCAGGAGGCAACAAACAGCACCTTCAGTCTCGGATTGCGTACCGTCTACAGGGGGCAGTTGTTAAGTACCCCTATCAGCGGCCGCGTCATGGGCAAAACCTATTATTACCGGGTCAAGGCGATCAAAAGCGGCTACACCGCCAGTGCCTGGCGGGTGGGCGCCAATGGATGCATCGTGCGACCGCGGGCTGCCGCGCCGCCCTCCATAAAGGTTCCTGTCACCGACGCCGACGGCAGGTACACGGTGAGCTGGACGGCATCGGCAACATCCGGGGTAACCTATGTTTTGCAGGAGGCGACAAACAGCACCTTCAGCCAGGGGCTGCGCACCGCCTATTCCGGTCCGTTGTTACGCACTGTGGTCAGCGACCGCGTCATGGGCAAAACCTATTATTACCGGGTCAGGGCGGTCAAAAGCAGTTACACCGCCAGTGTCTGGCGGGTGGGCACGAACGGTTGCCGAGTACCTTAGCGTTGGCAGAGAGAGGAGGGCGCAGATACTCTCTGTCGCATGCAGGTGTTTTGATGACATATTTGCCTCCGTGGCCCCGTCATTGGAATTCAGGAGCCGGGAGGCGGACTTTGGCATGATGGATTGTAGTGCCTTTGATTCCGGCGTCTGACTTCTGTTTGCTATGCCGCTCTGACGCCGAACCATACCGTGAAGCCAAGCCCGATAAGAAAGCTGATGATTTGCAGAAGAGATGGAATAGTCACATTTTTTCCGCGGATTGAGATGTCGGCCTTTCCCCCTTCCGGCTCAAGGGTGCCGGTGAGCGCAAGCAGCGTCCAGACGCCGAATATTACGGAAATCAGAAAACCCAGCCAGGAGATGACAACAAGGGTACGTCCGCAATCGTCCGGGGTGCCGAGGAAGTCTTTGGCAAACGTCACGGTCAAGGCGATTATGGCGGTGGACAGGGTAATTAATTGTTTCGTGGTATCACGGGCGAAATCAAAGGCCAGTTTCCTTTGCTCTTCCATGGAGTGCGCTCCTAGCAAATTGGCCACAGTGGGCACAATCTGTTCATTGCGGCGGCGAAAGTGTTTTCATGGAGCTCGTTGTAGCCCAGTGTTTTCGCTTCAATGATCATCTCGGAAACGAACCGTTCCATATTCGCCTCAGCGACCGCCAGCCGGTCCTTATCCGCCAAAAAACCATCGGCCTCCAGTTGGCGCGCGGTATTATTGACCAGATTCTCGACAAGATTCCGACAATCAGGGGTAAACCCCATGTCCGCGGCCCGATATTGGGCTTTTGCCCAGAGCCTTCGCGTTGCTGCGTCGAATGTCGCCATTTGATTGCTTCCTTTATCGGAATTATTGAAATCCGCGCGCACGAAAAAGCCGTCCCCTTTTCGTGCTGACCGACGATTTAATATTTGGTCCCGCTGAAGGTGCCGAGATCTCCGTAACTGTCTTTCAGGACTCCATTGACGTATATCTTGTCCTTGCCCATCCATGCTTCCGTAATGGTTACTTTATAGCCCCCGTCAAACAGGATGTATCCGGTGATTTTGCATGTGCTTTGAACAGTCAGTTTGCCGCCTTTGGTTGTGATGGAATCACCGTATGCATCATAGAATTTTACGCCTGCCTGAACCGCTCCGCTTGAATTTATTACGGCGGTACCCCGCGACCAATCTCCTCCGTAGTTGGAGTAGATGCGCCATTTGCCGGTGGCATTGCTTTGCAGGCAATCGGCGTGAGCAATGGACGCGAAAAGAGAAATTGCCGCATAACAGGAAAAAAAAGCCGATAATCTTTTCATTTTTGCCGCTCCATGAAGGTTAAGGGGAGCTCAGGGACAGTTTCTTTGCTTTCCGACGGTTCCATGTGAAATAAGGAAGGTGCCCCCTGGACTTCCTCATGCGATGCACATGGTATTCAACTTTTTTCTTTATAACGAACAAGGTTAGATTGTGCAAGCGTAGCGCGCCACAATCTGAACCGGTGGTTGGACGAGCCCGGTGGACGTATATAGAAAAGAGCTTTTGGGTTCCGGAGGGATCGGATCAGGCGAAGGAAGACGGGAGTGGCCCCCGCAATGTTCTTTGAAAAGGATTTTGGTGCTGTATCATGCTGCTTTACGCTGATTTCCGGCGTTTTTCGGGCGCAGGAGTCCCGTCCCGGTGCAATCCGGCTTGTGTCCTCGGCAAGTTCACGGCTTTCGTTTACATACCCGATGCCTCCGGCTCGTCTATTGCCGTAACGGAGCGGCCATGGCCGGTGGCCGGGCGATCATTGTCGCGGCGATCACCATGGCGGCCCCGCAGGCCGGGCAGATGATAGCCGGCCGTTGCTTCAGGTTGCGGACAAGGGCGCGCCATGGCGCGACCCGCAGCACCAGCTGCAGGAAGCGGAGCAGCTTTTTGCTGCATGCATGGAGAAAACCATACGACCTTGCCCGTCGAAACCCTCGGGGCAGCACATGGAGCATAAGCAGGTAGAGGAAGTACTCGCCCTTGACGGTTCGGGTCCGGTCTTCTCCGCTTTTGGCATGGCGATACCGGAAGGTGACCATGCCGTCCCGGCAGTGCAGGATGTCTTTTTCCCGGATAACACCCCGGTACAGATAACGGCCAAGATAGATAAGGGCCTTCTCGCCGTTGCCCGCGTCCTTGCAGTCAACCACCCACTGATCGGGGCAATCATGGGGAACCGGCAGCTTGTTTTCGACCAGGGTCTGGAGCAGCTTCGCCCGAAAGACCTTGGCCATGGCCTTGTGGCTGAAGAGATATTTCCCGGATTTTTCCTTCCACAGCCCGGTTTGCGGGTTGATGCTTGCTCCGGGCATGACAACGTGGATGTGCGGATGATAGTCCAGGGTTCTGGAATGGGTGTGGAGGATGGCGGTGAATCCCGCTGATCCGCCGAGTTTTTTGTCGTTATTGGTGAAGGATTTCAGGAGGTCCTGTACTGCCCTGAACATCAGGGCGTAAACGGTTTTCTGGTGTTTCCACGCCAGATCCCGCATCTGCCCGGGCAGCGTGAAGGTGATCAGGTAGTATTGACACGGCAGTCGTTTGTCAAGCTGGCTTTCCAGCCACTGCCGGCTCTCATGGTTCTGGCAATGGGGGCAGTTTCTGTGGCCGCAGGAATGGGGAATATAGATCCGTTCGCCGCACCGGTGGTCCGAACAACGGGCCAGCATGTGCGGTCCATGCTCGTATCTGCATCGGGCCATGGACTCCAGAGCCTTGATGTGGCCTGACAGGAGATTTTTGTTGTAGGTGCGGAAGAAGCTGTCCCTGAACTTGTTGATGATCGTGGAGAGCAGCATTATTTACGCCCTCCCCATCTGATGTCCAGGGAGTTGACCAGGGAATTGACGGCCAGTCTCGCATTGTTGGCCGTGGTGGAGGTCAGGTGGGTGTATCTGGCGGTGGTCAGGATGCTGACATGGCCAAGGATCTGCTGCAGCTCAAGCAGATCAACCCCGGCCTCCAGCATGTGGGTGGCATAGCTGTGACGCAGGGAGTGGCATGAGATTTTTTTTTATGCCGAGTTGCCGGACAACGGTCTGCATGGTGGTTTGAATGCCGCCCCTGTCCAGGGGCAAATCAACCAGGTGGGCATTTTTCAGACCTCTTTTCCTGCTGGGGAAGAGGAACCGGGGATGCTTGTGCATGGCCCAGAACTCCCGCAGCACCCGCAAGGTCTTGTCTGGCAGCGGCACCAGCCGGTCCTTGTTACCCTTGGCATCACGAATATGGACCCGCATGTTGCCTGCGTCGATGTCGCCGACTGTGAGTCGAATGCCTTCGCCAAGGCGCAGGCCCATGCTGTAGCAGGTAAAAAAGAAGACCTTGTAGCTCAAGGTTTTGGTTGCGGCAAATAGTTGCCCCGTCTGCTCGACGGACAGGATGTCAGGGATTCTGGATGTCTTGGGAGGCTTGATCAGGGGGATATCTTCCCAGGGTTTGTTCAGTACCCCGGAATAGAAGAACTTCAGGCCGTAGAGGTCGAGCTTGACCGCGCTCCAGGAATGCGTGTCCAGGAGTTCCGTGAAATAGTCGAGCAACTGGCCGGAGTTGAGGTTGTCAATCCTGCAATCGAAATAGTTGCCGATACGCCGGATCGCCCTGGCGTAGGCGTCGATGGTCTTGGGCTGCAGACCGCCCAGTTTGAGGCATTTCAGGTGTTTCTGATACTGCTTGTTGAAGAGGGAATCTTGTGGCATGGTGGTGTTCATTGTAACCTCCTTGGTAATAGTTGATGCGGCGGCCTCGCCTTTGCTCCGCCACTCTCTACTTATTACCGTATGCCGTGAGATTACAACATGTTAATGATGGATAAACAAGCTCGCTCGTGACTCGTCTGCCGCGTAGCGGCTTCGTCCAACCAGGGAATTAAGCCGACACGTTTTTTGCGGCGGGCATGAATGACTGGTTCGTCTATTTCACGATCAGATCATTTTTGACGGATTGAACCCCCTCGACGCTGCGAGCGATTTGCCCCGCTCTTTTGGCGGCTTGCTGCGAATTGACAAAGCCGCTCAACTGAACGGTGCCTTTGTAAGTTTCGACGCTGATTTTGAATAAATTGACAAGATCATCCTTGGCAATCAGGGATTTTACCTTTGTCGTGATGACCGAATCGTCAACGTATTCACCCGTGCTTGCCTTCTGGGACGTTGATGCACAGGCCGCAAAGGCGAAGAAGACCACAAGAAGCAATAAACAACGGATCATGACGTTCAGCTTTTTCATAGCGACCCACTCCTCCTGGAAAAAATAATAAAAAATAAATTTCTCTTCCTTTCTTTCATAATCCATTTTAAGAAATCTGCCCCATTTCCTCCAGAATTATTAAAAATTCAGCAATTTTTACGATCATTTTGGGTTTTCCCCGAAAAGGACTATTTGAAGAAACGTTGTTTCGCCTGGCCCGGGTAAAAATTTTCCTTTTTTATCGACGTCACGGGTGCTAATTAAAAACGTATTTTTTCGGACATAGCGACCTCTTTGAAAAGACGCCTGTTTCAAATCCAGTCGAGCAGATCCCGGCCGGTCAGTTTTTGCAGTTCCCATTCATCCAGGGCCACCTGCAGCACCGTGAGTTTTTCCTGCAGTCGGAGCAACCGGCCTGGTGCCGCATTCCTTCCGGCTCCCGTCGTTTCATGGCTGAAGGCATCGAGCTTCAGGATGTCGCTGACCGAGGCATCCGCCATCTGGGCCAGGGGAGAGAGATCGGCCTCAATTGCCAGGACAAGCCCGGCCTTGGCGCGAAATTCCATCATTTTGGCGGAGGGAATGTTTTCAATTTCCATATGAAGAGCCGAAGCAGCGAGGTCGGCAAGGGTTATGATGCCCTCTGCGTTCAGGGCGTCGCCGTAAACGTCACCCACCCCGTCGATGCACCGGATCGGCAGATGGCCGCCGAAATGTCCCGCCGCGCTGTCCCGGGGAACAAGCCCCTGGCTGAAATCAAGCCGCAGGGTGCGGCACAGGGTGAGGCCTGCGCTGATATCAATGCGGGGATGGATGACATGGTTGATTAAAAGACCGCTGCCTGCATCGTTGGTGGAATTACCGCCGAACAGGCCGAATTCCCTGACCGGCTGGACGCCTTCTGCCGCAAAGTCATCCCTGGAAAAGCTGAAATCGATCTGCAGCCTGGCCGTGGGAAGGCTGCTTGGCTGGTCCGCCCCGTCAAGAAAAACGATTGATTCAGCCGTGATCTGCCGCCGCAGGATCTCCCGCACCAGTCCGGTGGCGGCAGGATCGGGCCGGGGCGGCGAACCGTCCCAGGCTTTCAGCCCCTCGCCCATTGCCAGGTACATGATGCCGCCTAAACCGCTGTTTCCCCGCATCAGGGCGGCCAGCAGCGAGCCGCAGCCGTTCATGATGCGGTTGCAGCGCCAGCCCCGGTCAATGGGGGGGCGGCCGGGGCGCATGAATCTGTCGTGATAGTATCCGTGGATGGTGATGGTCATTTTTTCCATAAAAGGCTGGCAGCCGGAAGTCAGGAGAAAGAATTTTATATCCTTTTGGTTTCAAGAAATTTATGCCGCCTCCTGGCTCCTTTTTTCAACAACAACCGCCCTCCGGGTGGGGCGCCGGCGCATTCCGCCTTCGGGAGATCCGGGGGCAATGGCATTCGCTTGCCGGAAACCCCCATCCCTCTCTAACCTTTGTCGGTGCGGCGGTCCGCCTTTTCCCGCATTTGCCTGCGCGGTGCAGGCAGCGGCGGCGCCCCACTCGGAGAGCGGTTGTTGTAAAAGTGATGGTTTCGTAAAAAATCATTTTTTTTTCACCACAGAGCACCCAGAGATCACAGAGAAATATTTTTTATTACATGGAATTATCTCTGTGTGCTCTGTGCGCTCTGTGGTAAATTTCTCCCTTTTTACGAGTCTGTCAAAAGTGCCTAAAGTGCGCTACAGTTTAACGCGCCTAAAATAAGATTTCCTTTAATGAGGAGCGCCACAAATTCAGTCATTTTAGGCACTTGAAGCACTTTAGGCACTTTTTTTGTTCCCTGATCGGCCTGCGGACGGAGCGCCGGCGCATTCCGCCTTCGGGAGCTCCGGGGGCAATGGCATTCGCTTGCCGGAAACCCCCATCCTTCCCTAACCCTCATTTCGCTGGTGCGGCGGTCCGCCTTTTCCCGCATTTGCCTGCGCGGTGCAGGCAGCGGCGGCGCTCCGTCCGCAGACCGGTCAGATCGATTTTACTCACCCTCTACATATTTGCGCAGATTTTCCGGCAATGTCCGTTTTTTTAGCTCATTGTCCACGCCGCCAATTTTCAGGCCGGCGATGCGCTTCAGCAGCACCGGATTTTTTTCCACGTCAACCTCTTTTGCCAATTTCACCAGCAGGGCTTTTTCCTTGGGTTTGGCGGCATCGGCGTGACGCGCCAGAATCAGCTGGATGAGCGGGTCATTCATACCTGCCAGTACCGGGACGATGGTGTCGAAACAATCATAGTATTTTTCCTTGAATTCCGGAATGATCTGCTCCCAGCAGCCCTGGCGACAGCCCTTCATGTACTGAAGAAATGCCTGCAGCTTGGCGTCGGTTGAGTCAAGTATCCCGGCCCGTTTGAATTCCTTCCAAATCATCAGTTTGTGGCTCATGATTTACTCCTCGGTAAAGGTGTAGACATACCAGACAACATCAACCTGCTCACTGCCGCCGGACTCGTTTCTGATGCGGATGTAAACGTCATAGGTGTCCCGGCCCGCAGTGGAACGGTATACCAGTTCATGGGTGACATTGGCGATGCCGGAACCGGTTACTGCCGTTATGGCCAAAACCGGCATATAGATCCGTTTGATGCCGTCGCCCCAGCCGACATTGGCCTGCACCAGCTGGACCGTGATCCCTTCCGGCGCCAAATCCGCCACCGAGCCGCTGCCGACGATGGTGAGATTGAGTTTGTCACGGGTGACGGCGCCGTCGTCGATCTTTGCCGTGGTCACCGCCTCGTCATAGAGTTTCCCGGTACTGACCGAGGTATTGGCGATTTTGGCATTGGTCACCGCGTTGTTTGCCAGTTTTTCGTTTGTCACCGCGCTGTTTTCGAGGCCGGCTGCGCCGATCTGGTTGCCGGCCGCGCCGCCGGCGTGGTCATGGCCGGTGTTGCTGAAAAGGATTTTCGATTCGTTGATCGCCGCCCCGCTTGCCACCTGGTCATTGGCCACCACGTTAAACCGCAGCTGGCCACCCTTGGTCAGCGATTCGTCCAGCCGGTTGCCGAGATTGGCCTTCATGCCCCGGGCATCGGCGATTTCCGCCGCCAGATCGGCGAGGTTGATATCTGTGGTGCGCAGGTCCTCGATCATGGAGCTTGCGATGGCGGCATTGCCGCCGGGCCGTTTCAGGCGGGCCAGGGAGTAGAAGACGTGGCCGGCTCCCGGCGCGGGCGGCGACAGGCTGCCCTGGGCCACCCGCACCGCCCATTCCCGTTTGAGTCGGACGCAGGATTCAACGCCGATGGCCGGATTGATCAGATCGGTGTCCTCGCTGCCGTCAACCTCGCGCTCCCAGACATCGAGGTAGACCGTGTCAAGCCGTTCGGCGGCCGGCGTGGTCAGCGGCGCAATCGGCGAGACTCCCCATTGTCCGGCCAGGGTTGGATTGTTGTAGAGCGGCTGGGAGCTGTAGCGCATGGTGCTTTCCAGCATGACGTCGAGGCCCTCGACAATGCAGCGGCCGGCGCCTTCGGCCGTGCCGTTGCCGCCCCTGATGTCGAAGTTGTTGGTTGTTCCCGCCGCGGCCAAGATGAGAAAGCCGTCGTTACCCCGCGGCACGCCGTTACCGGCAAACCACTTGAGGAAGGCCCGCAGTTCGAATTTGCGGATGTCCTCCTGTTCATTCCAGTCCGCATCGATGAGAGGCACGCCCTGCTGCAGCCGGACACCGACGTAGTGTTTCAACCGGTCAAAGGTATCGCGTGAGTAGTTGCCCATTATTTACACCCCTTTTATGTCAAAAAAATTGACCACGGAGCACACGGAGCTCACAGAGTTTTTTCTTTTCTTCTCCGTGCGCTCTGTGTTTACCGAGGTTTATGATTTCATGCTTTGCTGTGTTCAACCGTGCGCCTCCTGTTAAAAAAACAATCGGATCATCCGGATCAGGGTGGCGGAGGCATCCTTGTGGATCACCGCATGCCGGATCGAGTTGATCATGAAATCCGTGCCGCCCAGTCGCCCGAACAGGCCAAACTCCCGCAGCGGGTACGTGGCGAGCGTCGGCAGCGGGGCGGGATAACCCGGCTCCAGAATGGCGGTTATCTGCAACCTGCTGGTCGGTGCCGCTACCTCGCTGAGGCCCTCGTCCAGATAGGCGACGGACAGATTTGCAAAGGCAATCGGCGGGGTATACGGGGTCACCAGAGCAACGGCCATGGGGTCCGGTGGGGGCGGACCGCCGTCGTCCCAAGCGGCGAGCCCTTGCCCGAAGGCCATGTAGCGGATGCCGTCGGATGGGTCGTTGCGGATAAATCCCGCCAGCAGGATCCGGCAGCGCTCGACTATGGTGTTGGCGGTCCAGCCGCTGTCATGGATGATTGCGCCGTTGCCGTCCTGTAAAATATCCCTGTATATTCCCTTGAGCTGACCGGTAATGCGTTGTTCCATTATTCTTCTCCTTCCGTGACGCCGACATGCCACGTCCTGAAACGGGTGCTGACGGGTGGGGCGCTGAAATCGACGCTTCCTCCCTCCGGGTATGCCGAACTCCGGGCACGAAGCCAGCGCCATTCGGGAATGGTGTCGCCGTACGTGTCCGCCGGGCCGCTGTATATTTCCGGGTTCACCGTGGTCAGAATGTCGCTGAATTGCTCGCCGATGAAGCGGGAGGGGCTCGCCGGCGGAAAATCATAGGTGTAGACCGTTTCCCGGTAGACCGCCGGTTCAATGATGAAGACGTAGCGCGTCTGGATCGGCAGAAAGCGGCGCAGCACGCCGCGCAGCAGTTTCTGGTTGCGCAGGATGAGGCCGGGGTCCTCGGTGTCCGGAGTCAGATAGATGCCGAGGGTCTGCCGCGAGTACCAGTTACGGTCGGTCATGACGCCGTTTGTTCCGGCATCATGGGTGTAGGCCTGGAAATCGGCGAATTTGCCCCTCAGGGCGTTTTTGGCGATGTTGCCGGCCGTGGCCGCGACGCTGCCCGCATAGCGGAGATCAATGGTCTCCGTTGCCTTGAAAACATCACTGTTGTAAAAGAGGTTGCGGTTGGAGCGATAAAGCAGTGTTGTCCGGCCGTTCACCATGAGCACCAGGGGGTAGCGTTCGGTGTAGGCGGAGCGGCTGACTTGCTCGGCCTCGCTCCAGCTGCCGGTGGCCGGGTCAAGCCTGCTCTGCCGGATGGACCAGCTGCCGTTTTCATCTGAGCTGAAAAAGACCGAGAGCGTGCCGTCCGGATTTTCCCGGCAAACCGGATCGCTTTCATTCATATCCGGAGAGCTTTTGGGACGCAGCCGGATGGGCCCCCAGTCGCTTACGGTATGCGGATCAACGGAGTCCTTGACCCGCCAGGCAATGGTCATTCTTCGCGCGCCGGGGGTTGCCCCTGCTTCCAGCTGCGACCAGAAGAGAACGATGCGTTCCGTGCCGCCCTGGGAGAGGCACAGGCTAAAGGGCTCCGTTTCCACCCGGGGCGGCAGGCCGCCGTCGTCGGGGAAAAACGGCGGAGGATCGAGCTGCCAGCCGCTGCCGTCATGGCGGTTGGACCGCAATCGCCAGCCTGCGCCCTGTTTTTCCCGCCAGAAGAGCCAGAGCCCGCCGCTGGAATCGGTCGTTGCCGCTGGTGCGCGGCGCTGAACCGAGCCGTCACCGAAGAGTTCCGGATCCGACCACTGTGCCCCGTTGAACCTGCGGCAGCGGATGGACCAGGCTCCGTTCTGTTCATCAAAGCTGCCCCAGAAAAGCCAGAGAATGGTGTCTGCAAGAGCAGCGGCCGGATGCCTGTCAATGGTCGCGCCATCGGTCAGCGGCTCCGCGGCCGCCCAGCCCGTTGCCGGGGAAAAGATCTTCTGCCGGATGTGCCAGCCGTCCTTTCGCCTGGTGTGGTAAAAGAGATGCAGCAGTCCGTCGCTGTCCGTTGCCGCCGCTGGGCGGCCCTCATGGGCGAAGTGCAGGGAAAAAGGTTCGTTTTGCTGCTGCCACTGCTCCGTTTCATCCAGCTCCATGGCCCAGAGGTTCAATTTTTCCGGATTGTTGCTGAGAAAGATGTTGTGAACGAATTCCTTGGTCCGGCTTTCCCAGTTGGTGAGGCGCTTCACCGTCGCCTCCACCGTTGGAATGAGGCCCACGGTCTTGTAGAGGTGGGGGGCGCCCCGCACCTCGTTGCGCTGGGCGTCGATCTCCAGGCGGAAATCGATCTGCCAGCCGATCCACTGGGCCAGCAGGGGCAGCAGACTGCCGTCCATGCGATACGGGTTGTGCAGATCAAGGGCCGCGCCTGCATGGCTGTAAAACTGGTCGAGGATGAGGCCCGGCAGTTCGAGAAAACGACGGAGCCGTCCGGCATCGCGCAGACTCTCGGGCACTGCCGGATTATCTCCGGCACCTTGCGTGTCATAGCGGTGGTAGATGCGCGGCAGCTGGTCAAACATCAGGCCGCTGAAACCAAAGGGCGAGGTGGCCATGGCGGCGCAGCGGTTGCGGTTGTCGAACACAAAAACGGCCGGGTCGCTGCTGTAGGGGAACAGGGTGTAATAATAGTGATGCCCACCTTGCAGCGTGTCATCTGTTACGCGGTAAAGCGTTTCGCCCGCGTCATTCATGCCGGAATCAAGGTCCGTGCCCTGGGCCACCAGCATCCCGTCATGAAGTGAGACGGGATAGGTGTCCGCCCGGCGCACCACGCTGACCCCCGGAAAGGCGGCAGGGTCCGGATTGACCCAGCTGAGCCGGATGCGGTTGCCTTCAGGGCAGGCATATGCGGTGAGGTTTTGCAGGCGCATGTCCGTCATTCACCCTCGAAAAGAACCTTGATACCCTTGCTGTAAGCGACCCAGCCGGAGGGGATGATGGGGATCTCATCCTCCTTCAGGCTGATCTTGCCCGATGGTTCCACCGAACCGGCCGGCTGCCTTTCCCTTCTGAATTCGCTGATGGTCACATAGTCGACCCCTTCCACCGCCTCGATGGCTTCGTAGAATTTGCTGAGATAGATGGTCTGGCCGAAATCGACATTGTCAAAGAAGAGCAGGCGGCCCGCGGCGTTCTGCACCTTTTCCCGCACTTCCTCCATCGGATAGTAGCTCTTCACCCCGATTTTCGCGGTGATGTAGATGGCGACGTAGTAAACATCCTCGATCTCGATAATGGTCGTCACCGGTCGTTTGTCCTCAAAGTAGGCGAGCAGGGCCGCTTCCAGCACGTCGCTGACCTTGCCGCCGCCTTCCGGCGCGACAAAGAGGGTAACCCTGTTCCAGTTGCCGGATACGGCCCGTACCTTACCGACTCCCTTGAAGTCAAGGGCCAGTGCCTTGTAGTCATCCTCGGTCACCGCGCGTTTGAGCGAACGGAAGACGGCCGGGGCGTGCATCACCGCATGTTTGATGCTCTCCCGTTCGGCCCCGCCGGTGGCGGCCTCGGCATTGTTTACCTTGATGCCGTTTAAGGCAAGCTGGGGCGCATTGACAATGGTCTGGATGGCGCCGGCCGCAATATTGCCCTTGAGCCCGCCGCCCACTCGGTAGCTGGCCCGGACGGTGGCGCCGTTGCCGGGAATGGCGCCGAAAACGCCGTCGCCGAAAACCACCGTGGCCCGGTCCTGATCGTCGATCTCGACGATATACTCCTGCTGCTTTTCGCGGCTGAAGGCCAGCGTCTCCCGCAGGGTCCACTCGTCGATGGTCTCGCCCAGCCGGGTGGTGATGATGATGTCACGGTTGATTTTCTGGCCGGCGCCGGCGGCCCTGAGGATGAGGCCGCTGTGGGCCAGAGTGAAGCGCTGGTTGCGGCCGCCGTTTGACACCCCCAGCACCTCGTTTTCGATCAACCGCCCTTCCTCCACCGGCACCCCTTCTATGCCGAGAAATGAATTGCGGCGGAAGTATTTCTTGCCCGTCACCGGATCCACGGGCAGCATGCCGCAGTCGATGGAAAGCGGTTCTTCCCTGGCGTATTCGAAGCGGACGCTTGGTTTTTCCTTCATGCTTTTGGTGGCAAAGGCGTCACCACGGCGGATGATGATGGTCTGGTTGCAGGCAGCAGGGATGATGAGCTCAAGACTTGCCGAGGCGGGTGCCGCGGTGGCGAGCCGATAGCCGATCAGACGCAGATGGTCGATGACGCTTCTTCTGCTCTGGGCCGTGCCGAGAAAACTCTCATTGACCACCCGGTCCTGATAATAGCTGATGATGTCGCCCATGTGGGCGAAAAGCTGCAGCAGCACATTGCCGAAATCGGCTTCCGATGTATGGTTTTTCCATTCCGGCAGCCGGGAGGGGATGAGCTCGCGCATGGACTGCAGCAGGCTGTCATAGTCCCGGGCCATGTAATCAACAACGGTATGCTCGCCGACCTGTTTTATTTCCGCCATGTTTTTGCCTTTGTAACTTCAGGCGATAGACTGAAGACTATCAGGCTGTCCGTGCTGCATGCGTTCATGTTTTGTGACGCCTTTTCCGCAGCCCGCAGCCTTTAGCCTGTCTCCCTGAATAGTTACTTGTTTTTTTGAAAAAATATTTCACCACTGAGGAGCCGGAGTGCACAGGGTTTTTTCTCCGTGTTCTCAGCGCCCTCTGTGGTTGTCGCTGCTATTTGAAATGCACCCGCACCGCCTCGCGGGACAGATCCTGTTTCCGGGTGTACGAAATTTCCACGGTTACCGTTTCCTCCCTGGAGCTGACGTCGATTCCTTCGACAATGATTTCATCGCCCAGCCAACGGGCCAGGGCCTGACCGATGGTGAATTCCATGGCCGCGGCAAGGATGTCGTTGTTGGCCTCAAACACCAGGTTGAACAGGCCGCAGCCGAATTCGGGCAGGTTGACCCGTTCGCCCGGCGCGGTGAACAGCACCTGGATGATCTTGCCGCGGATCGCCGCGTCGCCGCCGTCGGCGCTGATGCCTCCTTCCCGTCCCACGCTGAAGGGGAACGGGAATGCGATGCCGTCGTTCATTTTAATTTCCCCTTCAACTGGGCCGGCGGCGCGGGCGGTGTTCCGGGCCCCTGCAAACCGGTGATGGCTGTTTTCAGTTGCAGGTCTGCCGCGCCGGCGGCGGCCCAATTGCTAAAGGCCTGGTTCACCCCCAGCTGCCAGGAGGCCATTCTCCCCAGCCAGGTATCGACATCCTCCACCCATTGCCAGAAGGCGTGGTCCGTGCCGTCGTTTGACAGGGTCTCCGCATGCACGGTCAGGATACGGTAAACCGCTTCCCCCAGCGCCCCCAGATTGTCATTGACCGACGGCTCATCCACATTGGCGCCGAGTCCCGCCTCCTGCGCCTCCAGCCGGGCGCGCATGGCCTCGACAAACTCCTGCTTCGCCGTATTTTTGTTCGGGCCGAGTCCCATATCCGTCCCTATGCCAGTACCTGGGTGTTGGTGGTGATGGTGATCGGTACCGGCGCGCCCAGATTGCCGACCCCCATGTCGCCCATCCGGATGACCGGCAGCACGCCGGGGCCGAGCATGACAGCGCTGCCCTTGACCTGCACCATGCCCGCTCCGGCGTCAATGGTGATACCGGCCGGGGTCAGCTCCACCTTGGCGCCGCTTGCCGTTTCAATGGTCACCCCGCTGCTGCTTAAGTTGGCGCTGTGGCCGCTTGTTCCCTCGGTGATGCTTAGTCCTCCCGACGCCATTGCGATCTCGTGGCCGGCTGCGCCGTCGGTGATCGTGATGCCGTTGCTGTCCATGATGATTTCGTGGGCATGCTGTCCTTCGCGGATGGCGATGCCGTCAGCGTCCAGGGTAATGAGGTTGCCGTTCCGCGCTTCAAGAATGGTGACCATCTCCTCGCCGTCCTTGTCCTCGAACTGGATGGTGTGGCCCTTGACGGTTTTGATGATCTTGCGGGTCGGGGGATTCTGCACCGCGCTCTGCTCGGCGCCGTCCGCCCCGTTCGGCTTCGGCAGTTCACTTTCGCCCCCCGGCTTGCTCCAGAAAGTACCGACCCAGATGGGATACTCGAGATCCCCCTCCTCAAACTCGATCCACACCCCGGCCTCAACCTCGGGGACGAACAGCATGCCCTGGTTCGCTGCGCCGCCATAAGGCAGGCAGGGAAAGGCCCAGCCGCTGACCACCTCGGAGCCCAGGACCCCCGGCACCTTGACCTTCAGTCGGCCCAGTCCTTCCGGGTCCTCGTTGTCCACCACCAGGCCCCGGTATTTGCCGTAAAAGCGGTGCTCCACCTTCTGCACCAGCCGGGAAACGATTTTTTCAAGGGTCACGGGTTTCCTCCTATGTCAGTCCGCCCAAAAGGCTCGATGAAGCGGAAAAATTCTCCGAGCCTTCCGGCATCAGCGCATTGCGTTTCACCATGAACAGCTGCCGATACCCGTCCTCGGTGAAGAGATGGGTCACATGGGTGACATAATACACCCCGCTGTACGTCTCGCCGATGCCGCGGATGGTAACGGTTTTCCTTGCCTGCAGGATGTGGCCGTACTGGTTGGCCTGAATCTCGCCTTCGCCTTTGACGAGCCATGTTCCCTGGTGATAGAGTTCTCGGCACAGGGCCTGCATTTCCGGCGTACCGGTCGCCCCGCAACGGCTCACCACCACCCGGCCGGGATTCGTCGACGGCCCGGCAAGGCTTGCCGCGTCCTCGCCTCCCAAAAGGGTCTGTTCACCCTCGTTGATTTCCGTCTCCAGCACCTCCTTGTTCATCCGGTCAAGCTGGTACATGGCGACAGTGGCCTGGTTCAGTCCGTTCACCGTCAGGGAAAAACGGCTGACCATGGTTTCACTGCCGAAGTGTACGGAAAGCAGGGGCTGGGGCGGCTCGTTCAGCCCCGGTTTTTTAAAGCAGGCCGATTCGCCCGCCACATAACACTCAAAGCCGTTCCGCAGCGCCAGCCGCTTGAGAAACTGCATGTCCGTTTCCCGCTGGATAATGGTGGACAGCGCCTCGTCATGGATCACCTCCGTGTCCTCCACATCCGGCATGAAACCATAACTGTTGAGAATCTCGGCGGCGATGTCGCTGTCCTTCTTGTTCGGCCAGTCCTTTAATTTTTCTTCCCGGTCCATCAGGACACTGCTGTCCATGCCCCAGATTTCCAGCGCGCAGCGGGCAGGATCGCTGTCAAAGGTGGGCATGACATGAGTGATATAGCCGCGGATCAGTTCTTCGTCGCCATCGGCAAAGCCCGTCAGCCGCATCGTCACCTGTTTCCAGATCCGCAGGCGCTCGTCATCAAGCAGGGTCCAGGAGCCGTCCTGCTGGTGGAGCAGCAGGGAAAAGCGCAGGCGGAACATGGCGGCAAGCTCGATGTCATGCTCAACCTCCAGGCTGAGGAGCCTGGGATAGAGGTCGTCCGCCTCTGTCCCTTCGATTTCGATGACGAGATTTTCATTCTCCATAGGCGCGTATCAGGCAGCTCCATCCGGCGGGATGACGATTTTTTTGCCGGTCCGGCCGATGGATTCCGCCGCGCCCGGGTCAAAGCCGCTCCCCGCCGTCGCTGCCGTGATTTGGTGAACGCCAAGATTCAGACTGTTGTATGTCACCAGGACGGAGCGTTGAAAAATTTCCTCGGCAACCGGGATGGTTTCGCCGTCACTCTCCACACTTTGCTCGCTGAGCAGCACTTCTTCCTCGAAGAGAAAATCCTCAACTCCCGGCAGGCAAGAAAGGGCGGCCGCCAGGGCGCTCCAGGGCGGCGGGCCGGTCTCATCATCATGGTCAAGGCCGATACGGACACGATGCAGGGCAGCCGTGCCCAGCAGGTCCAGGGGAGAAAGAAAATCCGCCGCCGCATCGGCCAGATGCCACCATTTCTGCGGCGCCCTGTAATAGCGGAATCCCAGATGATCAAGTCGTTCCCCTTCCTGGATGGTATGGAGGAAGGTTCCTTGCGTCGCCGGAGTGCGCCGCAGCCGCACGGATTTGGCCTGCCGGCCATCGGCCTTGACAATCACGGTGTATGGTTCTTTCCGGTAGCGTGAGTTCTTGAAAAACATATATTACCCCGGAATAACCACATCGGTGATACTGGTCAGGTTGGCAAGGTTTAAAATCGACATGGCCTCCTTCATTGCCTTGGTGTATTTGAACACCGGATTGGGGCCTTCGATAACGGTGAGATTGACCGCCACCGTGGCCCGTACCGGATTGAGATCGGTGCTGAACTCGGTTTCCGTGATGTTCATGCTGTTGATGTTCACCGGCATCACCCTTTTCCGCCCCCAGATGAAGAGGATCATCGGCGGGTTTTCCCCCCGGGTGAAACTGAAGCCGCCGGAGGAACCGAGCAGGGCGCCCAGCGCCTCGCCCAGCATGCTTTCCCCCTTGGGGTACACCATCAGTTCCAGGGTGGCGATCTGCGGCATGATGCCGAACTGTTCGGTGATCGCATCACCCTCGTTCAGTTTGTCCGTTGCGTCCAGCCGGATTTCAAAGGAGACCGACTCCTCCTGCACCCTCACTTGCTGCTGTCGCTGCAGTTCCAGCAGGTCGGAGAATTCCTCCCGCTGATGGAACTGGCGGAGTGTCGTGCGGCTGGCGGCGATGCGGCGTTGCCGTGCCTCTTCCGTTTCTCCCGCCGGCGCCGTCTGTTCCGGGGCGTTGGGTACCGAAAAGGTGAGCGAGCGGTTGCGGGTCAGCTGCACCGGATTGAACTGAAAGGGGACAAGCAGCGGCGGCAGGCTGAGGCCATACTCGACAAAGGCCCCGCGCAGAATTTTCGGTTTGTTGGAGAATCCTCCGGACATATAGTGTCAATCCTTTTACGGTAAATTAATGGCGATGCGGTCGATGATCGAGCGCAGCGGGGCACGGTTCTCCGGGTTGAATGCCGCGAGCATTCGTTCCAGCAGCTCGAGTGTTTTCCGGGAAAATCCCAGAAAGCAGTAATCCGTCCGCGCCCCCATCCTGATCTCGACAAAATAGCCGAAATTGTTGCCGTTAACGACTTCATGTTCGATCTGCAATCCGTTTGTTTCAATGATGCGCATCACCCTGCCGAACTCCTCAACGCTGATCACCCCGTTTCCCCAGAAAGGCTGGTCTTTCAGCGTGTCGCTTAAAGATTGCGAGGCATAATGCGCCCGGTAGAACGGCTTGTCTTCATTGCCGCGCCAGATGATGCGCAGGCTGAAATCGTCTTTTTCCTCCACTGTCCCGTCCTCAGGGTAAATAATTTGCTAGGAAAAGGTCCATCCCGGGAATTCCGAACTCAGGGTTGATTGGTGGCTCGACAGCAGCCCGCCCCCGGGGCAGATCGGATAATGGGGGGTCACCGTGCCCGCGCTGTTAATGGAAAAGCCGTAGGACAGGGAATCGATCATGGTGACCGTCCTGTTGTTCACCCCGTTCAAGGCCAGGGTCGCATCCCAGGTTGTCACCCCGCTCCCCGGAGTGTTGCGGGAGGGGTGGTCGATAAAGGTGGTGGGCCGCGCCGCCGCTTCGGCATCGGTCCAGTAAAACGGCTTGGTGTCGTCATTGGGGCGTGGATCCACATAGGGCGAGGTGGTGCCTCCCAAAGGGACGTTGGTGTCGATGGTCTGGGTCCAGCGGTAGCCGTCCGGATAGGTGGGGGTGCAGACGCCACCGACGATATCCACCTGGATGCCCACCCCGCGCGCCTCAGGGGCAAAGGAGGTGAGCGAGGCGCTCTGGTCTTGGTCGCCGGACGACGCAGAGGTGCTCTTGTCCGGTCGGCCGGGGCTGCCCCCGCCCTTGTCCGGCGAAAAGCGCTTGAGTTCAATGCGCGGGACGACGCTTTCTTCCGTGGCGGTATTTTTATCGCTTCGGTCGAGCATCGCCTGGTTGCCCAGGGTTCTTTCCAGGGAAGGCACGGTCGGGCTCTGTTGCGCCATGTCAATCGAACCGTGCGCTTTGACAACGGACTTTTTGTCCCGCCGCTGTTTTCGTGTTTTTATTTGGCCGGCCATATATGCCTCCTTGCGAAAGGCTGATGTAAAAGTGCCTTTCTTGCTTCTTGTACCCAGAATCTTATTTCTTCTGCCTGTTGCCTTCCGTCCACAGTTTGCCGATCTTGGCATATTCACGTTTGACTGCGTGCAGGACGTGCTCCATGGTGATGGGGCTGTTTTCCCGGGCAGCCAGAAAGGCGCTGTTGACGGCGATATTGCGGATGTTGCCGCCCGCCACCTGGAACTCACCGGCCAGGAAATCATAATCAAGGGCGGTTGCAAGCGGTGCTGCGGACGGAAAGTGTCCCTGCCAGATCCGGGCCCGCAGGGCCTTGTCCGGAAAGGGAAATTCGATAATAAAACGGATGCGCCGGGTAAAGGCCTCATCCATGTTGGCGCGGAGATTGGTGGAGAGAATGACCATCCCCTCATACTCCTCCATCTTCTGCAGCAGATAGCTGGTTTCGATGTTGGCGTAGCGGTCGTGGGCATCCTTGACCTCGGTTCGCTTGCCGAACATGGCGTCCGCCTCGTCAAAGAAGAGGATGGCATTGCTTTGTTCCGCTTCCCGGAAGATGCGGCTCAGATTCTTTTCCGTCTCGCCGATATACTTGCTGACCACCCCGGCCAGATCAATTTTGTAGAGGTCGAGCCCCAGCACGTTTGCGACGATTTCAGCGGCAAGGGTTTTGCCGGTGCCGGGAGGGCCGGAAAAAAGGGCGGAAAGGCCGCGACCGCGGCTGATTCTCCGGGCAAAGCCCCAGGTGTCGAAGACCATGTGCCGGTGTTTGACCTGGCTGCACAGCTCCTGGAGCAGTTCAATTTTTTCCCGGGGCAGAACCAGATCCGACCAGTCGCAGAGCGTCTCCGCCCTGACGGCAAGCGTGCCGAGACGGTGGTGTGACTGGCTGCTGCTGCCTTTGGAAAAATCATCCAGGCAGGGGCGATTTTCCCTGCCCTCCGCCCGGGCAAGGCTTGCTCCGAGTCGGGCGGCCTTCTCTATGGCGCCGGGGGTGAGATGATAGCGTTTGGCGAGATCGCTGCCCCATTGGCGGGCGGCAGGGCAACCATGCGCCTGCAGGGCGGATTGCCAGCACTGTTCCCGTACATCGGTATCCGGGGCCGGTACCCGGAAGGCATGAAAGTCGATGTCGTGGCGGACATGCCGGGGACTCCATGGCTTTTCCCCTGCCATGAAGACAAGCCAGCCATAGGACAGGACGGCCTGTTCGATTTCCTTGAAAAGGCGGAGGCCGTCGTCATGGGCAAAAAGCAAATCGATATTGCCGAGATAGATGATTGACCGGGTCAGCAGCCCTTCCCTGAAGGCAAGGCGCAGCAAACGATTCCGCTCCCCGCTGTCATCGGGCAGCAGCAGGGCGTCAAGCTGCAGCAGGGGACATTGTATTTCCCCGCACAGGGCCAGGGCAAGCCGCACCTTGCCGCTTCCCTCGGGGCCGTAAAGGTAGAAAATGGTTTTCGAGGGGACATTTTCCCGCCTGATAAAGGGCAGGGTCAGGTTGCGCAGCCTTGTTTTGACGGAAGGGGCCATTGCCACGTCGGCCAGGGCGACATCGGCGGCAAGTGAACGGCACACGGCAACCAGCCTGCCGTCCAGGCTGTTGTCGCCCAGGAGAAAAGCGACGATGCGCGGATCAACCCGGAGGAATTCGGCAAGATCGCTTGATCCGGACGGGTTGTGCGGGTCGGCAACGCTTTCGAGAATGGAGCTGCGCCGCAGCCGCGAACCGGGGACCAGCAGCCGTCGCATGGTCCATCTCTCCTCCCGGTTTTCGCCCAGCAGGGTGAGAACAAGATCAATGGATGGTTTTTTGCGGGTGATATCGTCCTGCAGAAAGGCGTAGACCGTGTCGTATTTCCGGTCCAGTTCCGGCGCCAGGCAGATGACGACCATCTGCAATTCCAGGGGGGAAAGGCAAAACATGGCGGCAAGCTCGGGCAGGGGCAAGAAGATGTGCCGCTCCCGGGCAACGCTTGTTTTTTCCTCCATCGCGTCTTGCAGAAGGGAAATTTCCCGGCGGATCAATCGAATTGCGCCGGTGTTGCCGACAGGTTTCGCGTCGCCTTGCAAAAGGCGTTCAACCGCATCGCGCGAGATGGCCGCCCGGGGTTGCAGCCCTGCTTCCGGCCCGGTTATGGAGCCTTGCAAACGAAGGACCGCGATCCGCAGCAGCAGGTCGAGTTTTTTCAGCTCGTCGGCCAGATGGCTGAACCCGTCGGCATAGTGCCGAAGTTCACGGTCTTCTCTTTGCAGCAGCTGCGGGATCACGGTGTCACCTCAAAAAACAGGGTTTTGCGGGTCAGGTGCGATATGTCGATGCGCATTTCATAGAATCCGGGCGCAAGGTCCCCCGGAATCGTCACGGCAAGGGAGTCACCGCTTAATTCAACTCCGGACAGGATGACCCGCCGCATCAGGGAAACGTATGCCCGCCAGCCGGTCAGGTTAATTCCTCTAATGGTCAGGGTTGAGCCTGCCGGGGCCGACATCGGTTCAATCGATTCCACCGTGGGGGGGAGAAAGGGCGCCCGTACATCCGGCACGCCCACCTGACGGACCCTGTTGGCCAGGCTGCGTTCCTTGGCGGGTTGCATGTCGAGCTGAACGACGCCGACTTCATAGGCCACTGATAAGCGGTACGGCTGGGAAAAGGTGGTCCAGACCGTGGCCAGTTCCTCCAGTTCGATGGGGTTCTGTATCACCTTGATCTGTTCACGCGCGCCGTCAAGTCCGGTTGCCAGGTAGTCATCCGGGATGATCGGATTTTCATGGAGAATTCGCATTGCTTCCCCCAGGATCAGGTGGCTCGCCGCATTGCCCGTCACCTGGTCGTTGACCGCATAGGGCGTCAGCAGATAAAAGAGGTGGATCGACAACGGCGGCGGCACAAGACGGGTCGGGTCATCCGTCCGGGCCTGCCAGTCCTGGTTGCGCAGGGCCGGGCTTTCCAGTACCTTGTACAGATAGAGGTTGACCCGCCGGTCCCCCCCGCTTTCATGCGGCGAGAGAATCGTCACATCCACCTCGGGGGTCAGCTGCATTTCCCCGAGCAGCAGATTGCGCAGTGATTCACTCACCATGCCGATTGCCGTTGATGCGCTCACGTTCGTCCTTTCATCTGATGGTCCGTAATGTCAGGTGTGACATATAGCTTCGTTCCCAGAAGGCGGCGGGAGGTCCGCTTCCGTTGGTCTTCGTCGTCTGTTTGATGATCACCACCTGTTGCAAGGCCGGCGGACTGTTTGCCTCGTCTTCCCGGCGGGAAGTCTCCGCTGTCTGTTTTGCCGGTTTTTCCTCCCGGACCAGTGCCTGTTTGCCCAGGCTTGCATGAAAGCTGCGGCGCAGTTGCATGACCTGGTCATCCACCGGCCGCTCTTGCTGATGCGGGGATGGGGGCACGGGGAAACCCTCGCTGTCCGTCAATTTTTCCTTCAGCGGGAAAGGGGGGGGGGAGGGCTGTGCCGGCAAAATTTCTGTTGCCGGATTGATCACCGTTTTCCTCTCCGCTTCCGCATCGTGAACAGTTTTGCTTTGTTTCATCGCGACAAAAGAGGCGTTGCCGTCATGCCGTCCGATTTTCGCGGAATGGTCGGCGGGTGCCGGGCCGGCCACTGCGTCCGTTTGCCGAAAATTTCCTTGATTTTCAGTCAAGCGTGTCGCCCCGGCGAACGGCTGCGGCCGGGCATGGTCAGCGCCCGGTCGGGATGCAGGAGGGGACGTCATGTCCGTTGCCGGGGCAGGCTGGGAAAGGGAACTGTTCCGGCCGCTCCGTGGTTGCGCGCCGGGGTGTCGGGAATCTGCTGCCGCATTACCGCCCGGGTCGCTCTGGAGCCCTGTATCTGCCGCCGGCATGCTTTCGTTTGTTTCGGCGGCGGCAAGAGGGGGAGCATCTCCCGGGGCAATGCGGCCGGTTGCGGGTTTCGCCTCCGTCCGGATGATATGCCGAGCCGCGTTGTTTTTGTCGGCAGGGGCGTGCAGGTGCGGCGGGCCTCCGGTATCGGCGGGCAACACCGGGTCAGGAGCGGATGGTACACGGCCGATTGCCGTGCCGGCAGGTATGCCCGGCCGGAATTCGACTGATTGCTTTGGCGGAAATTCCTCGCCGATTTCTTCCGAGGAAAAGCGGAAGGGGGACGGCGGCGCGGCGGCGCAGCCATGCAGGTGGCCGGAGTCCCGCTGCGGCAGGCCGAGCAGTGATCTGACAATGGTCCGTTGTCCGGTGCTTTTGTCAGCGGGCATCATGCATTTGCTCCATGTGGGCGGAAAGGATGTCGATATAGCGTCTGCGGTTTTCCCTGCTCATGCCGAGGATTTCCCGTTCACTCCAGTGGTAATGAAAGGCGAGGTAGTGCACCTCCTGCAGCAGCAGATCAAGATTGGTGCGCAGCTCATCCAGGATAAATCGTTCCAGGTCAAAGAAGGCGACAAAGGGACGTCGACATTCCGGGCAGAACGCCTCCATGCTCAGTTCGATTGACGGGGCCAGTTGTTTCATTGCCTCTTCGACGGCTCTTTTCGTTGCCGGAGCAAGAACGGCAATGTCAGCCGGAGTGACGTCCTGGATGCAGCGGGCCAGCAGCATGTCGGCGGCCGCTGTTTCATCCTCTTCAACCAATCGGCATAGCGCTTCCTGGTCGTTGCCGTCGGGCAGTCGAAAGGTGATTTCCCTGGGGCCTGACGCTTCGGCACGCCGCATGGTGTACAAGCGGCCGGTCTGCGGGACGCTTTTCACCGGGATGCGGTCCATGGGGAAATCAATGTCCATTTTTGCGCCGCAGTCAGGCCATGAGCAACGGATAATTCCCCGGATGTCGGAGCCGAAGGTGATCTCCCGCAGTTTGAGCAGCAGATACTGGCGGTCCCCCACCAGCAGGGAGCGCACCATCCCCGGCGAAACATCGTCACGGTCGCCGATGCGGCCGATGCAACCGGCAAGCAGGGCGGTTGTCAGGGCCGGCGAGGAAAGACAACGCTTTTCGGCGATCAGTCTTTCGCTGAAACCGCTGAGCGGCAGAAGGGTGACATCCCGCATCACCCTTCCCGCATCATCGACATATCCTCCCGGCAGTGTGCAGTGGTACTTGGGCATGGCACTTATGACTCAGCCGGTTCGGTGACGGCGGTGTCCCGCTCCCAGCCCTCGTTTTCCAGCTTGATGCTCTGGATCATCACCGCATTGCCCGAAGCGTCCAGCTCCGGCAGGGCCTGATATTCAGAAACCCAGCAGCGGTATACCTTGTAGGAAAGAACCTTGCTTCCCTGCAGATTGAAGACGTCGATGACGATATCCTTGCGGAAGTTTTTCAGCGACATGGAGGCATCGCTTTGAAAATTGTTGACCAGGTTGGCCCATTCCTCGAAGGTGGTGTCATGGGTGACTCCCGCCTCCATGGTGATGCCGTCATAGGAGGTCTTGCCCGGCAGCTTGCGGCTGGCGCTGGGGTCGCCTCCCTCGCGCCATTCCGTTACCTCCGTGCTTTTTTTCAGGGCGCTGCACTTGTTCAGGCCGGCTACATACTTGCCGTCCCATTTGATTTTGAATTTGAAGTTCCGGTAGGGGTCAAACCGGTGGGTGTTTACGGTAAACTGTGCCATATCTGTCTCCCTAAAGCATGTGCTCTGTTTTTTCTGTTTTCATTCAATCCGCATTCCGCAAGCCCAAATCGCCAATCAATTCTGTCCCGTCTTCTGGCTGATTTTGACCACCACGAACTCCGCCGGTTTCAGCGGCGCAAAACCGACCAGGACATTGACGATGCCGAGATCAATGTCCGCCTGGGTGGTTGTCTCGCTGTCGCATTTGACGAAAAAGGCCTGGGAGGGGGTGGAGCCCTGGAAGGCGCCCTGGCGGAACAGGGTCATCATGAAGGAACCGATGTTGAGCCGGATCTGCGACCAGAGTTCCTCGTCGTTTGGTTCGAAAACGGTCCACTGGATCCCGCCGTATATGCTGACCCGCAGCATGATGGCCATGCGGCGGACGGCAATGTATTTGTATTCCGGGTCGGAGCTCAGGGTGCGGCCCCCCCACAGGACGATGCCGGAGCCGGGGAATTTGCGAATAACACAGACGCTTTTTTTCTGTTTGTTCAAGGTGCCCTGCTGGATATCGGTGAGATCGGTGACCAGGCCCACGGCGCCGCCGACAACCGCTTCGGTTCCGGCCGGGGTCTTCCATACCCCGCGCCGGGCATCGATGCGTGAATAAAGTCCGGCCGCAAATCCCGAAGGCGGCACGCTGATGGGTTCGGACGACAGGCCGGTGGGGTCGAGCATCTTCAGCCAGGGGAAATAGACGGCGCCATAGGAATTGGGGGTGTTGATGCTGTCCCGGTACAGAATCGCGTCTTCCAGGGTGATATCGTCACGGTCCATGTCGGCGATATAGAAGCAGTCGGAAAGCGGCCGGTTGCCGCAGTAGTTCATGCCGGCATCCGCCACCGCGGGCGAGCCGATGCCCGGCACGGCGATCAGGCTGACATCGCGGATGGTGTCAAGCCAGGACAGGGCGCTGGTGTAATCATTGTCGGTGAGCGGCAGGGTGCCGTCGCCGCCGAGCTGCACCGCACTGACCGCGCCGCTTACCGTGTCGTCACCCAGGTAGAAATAATCTTCGGCCGGGGTATTCTGCGGTCGCATGGCGGATGAACCGTACACCTCGCTGCCGCCGTTTCTCTTGCCCAGCCGCAGGGCGCCGGCCGCGTTTTCCAGGGGATCGGCAGCCGCGGCAATCTCCACCTTGGACCCGGCGCTGGTGTTGCCGGAGGTGATGCGCAGCATGGTGGTGCTCTGAATGGTAACGGTAACGGTATAGGCGTTGGCCGGAGTTGATTCCCGGAGCGGGGTCATGGCCCGGATGGTGGATTGGATTGCGGCCCGGATGTCATCGAGGTCGCTGACATCGGCCCCTGCCAGGGCTGCGGTCAGATCCACCGTGCGGTAACCGTCGTTGTTGATGTTGATTCTGAATTTGCGCTGGTTTGCTCCCAGCAGGTCGCCGCCCAGAGTCAGGGGGGCGCTCTGGCTGTAACCGGCGATCTGGTTGCTGTTGCCGGTGTTGACCGCGATCCTGATATGTTTGGAGCTGGAGTTGATCACCGTCGGCGCATACTCGGGCGAGGCCGGGTTCATGGAAAGATTTTCATATGCCTCCACCAGCAATGGGGCCTCATCCGGTTTCGGGTTGTCCTGAAAGACGGTGAGGTTGAAGTCGTTGGCCGGATCGTCGGCCCTGGTGCTGTCGACAATGGCCATCAGCCGATTGCCCCAGGCGCCGGCCGAACGGGCCGCGATCGTCATGCTGTTCTGGGCGCTGCCGCCCCGGTCAAGCAGGGTCACCGAGGCGGTGTCCGCCCCGGAGGCGACCCGGCCCACATAGCATTGGGTGCCGCCGTTGTTGAAGAACTGAAACACGGCGTGGGCGAGAAAATAGCCGTTGAGAAAACCGCCGTAGATGGTCTGAAATTCAGTAAAGTTGAAAATTTTTTTCAGCTCGCCGATCGGGCCTCTTTCGGCAACACCGAAAAATGCCGCCGTGGATGTTCCGGCTGCCTCGATCGGTTTGACGCCGCTGGAAATTTCTTCCACATACACACCGGGATACGTTAAAACGGCCATGCTCTGCCTCCTTGTCAATTAAGGATTTGCTTTTTTTGTTTTCTGGCTTTTGTTTTTTGTTTGTCTGCTTGGCGCGGTTTTGACCTGTTTTGTGCCATCGATGAGGGTGATGATGCCCCGCATGGCCATTCTGAGAAGTTTTTCGTTATGCACGACCTCCGTGTCGATAATTTCAGCTGATGTTGCGCCGGGGGCAAGATAACAGGTCAGTCCGCTGTTGAGCCGGAGCATAACCGGTCGCTCCATAATGTTTCTGATGGTGACGGGCATGTGAATTCCTCTTCCTGGGCTGTGCTGGAACAGCATGAGTTTTTCCGCGTAACGCGCGGCAAATAATTTCCTCTTGAGCAAAAGGGGTGCCATGTCACGGATTGGAAAAGAAAATGGTTTGATAATGGCGTGATTCCGGTATGTTGCTTGATGCGGTTTTGCGGCGGCGATAAAGAAAATTCATGCCCGCCTTTCTGCTTGTGACAACAGGTTGTTACCTGGTAATGTTACAGCCCGCCGGGTTGATGCTCCCCCGGCTCTGCGAAAAAAGCCCTCTTCGGCGCCCGCTTGGGAAGGGATGGGGTGAAATGAAAAAAACGGAAAATGATGAATGGAGCGGCGTGTAACGTCTTGTTGTTGCACTCCTCTTTGCTGAATCTTCTTTTGTTTTCTTTCGCTTGACGAAAGACAAAAGGACGTTTTAACTCTTTGGGTGAAAAGGGGAGATTATTTCGTGTTTTACTTGCAAAGGGACTTGGGCGGTCCCACGGTGTTTGTTGCGACCCGCCTTGGCGGTTTCGCCGCCTTGAGCGGGCATGATGTCCGATCAATGGTGTTTCGTGTTCTTTTTTTTCTGCTCCTGTTTGTTTTTTGCCGGCCTTTTTCCGGGAATGCCGTGGATCTCGGCCGGTCGGTCCAGGTGCATGGATTTGTCTCCCAGGGGTATCTGGACAGCTCTTCCAATAATTTTCTTGCCGGCAGCCGCTCCGGCACCCTGGAATTCACCGATCTCGCCCTGAATGTCAACTGGGTCCCGATGGAAGAGCTGCGTTTGGGGTCGCAGGTTTTCTACCGCAACCTGGGGAACTACAGTGAAGACAAGGTGATTCTGGATTGGGCGGTGGCTGACTACCGTCCCTGGGACGAGCTGGGCATTCTGCTCGGCAAGGTCAAAATGCCCATGGGGTTTTATAATGAAGGCCGGGACTCCGATTTTCTCCAGCCGATGGTCTTGCTGCCTCAGAGCATTTATGACGAAACACGGCGCGATATTTATCTTGCCTATGTGGGAGGCGGCCTGCACGGCAATATCGAGACAGGATCGATCGGCGATTTTGATTACCATTTCTTTGTCGGAAAAACGGATTTTCCCGGCAGCAGTGTTCTGGCCGAGAGTGCGGAGCAGTCGGTTCAGTCGTTGATTGAAAGAAACAGCAGCCTGCCGGTGGCGAATCGCAATCCGGATATCCCGCTTGTCTCTCATTCCTCGAAACGGGAAAGCGACGAACTGTACGGCGGGGCGCTGGTTTTCAACAGCAGCGGGAGCGGCTTGCGCCTTGGGGCAAGCTGGCTGCATTCGATCATGAAAACATACGTCAATCATGCATCCGAAGCGGCGGGAGTCAATACGATTGACGGCGAGTTCGTTTTTTCGGCCGAGTATTCCCTGAGGAATTGGCTGCTGGCCGCCGAGTACGGAGAAAATGACCGGAAATCCACCATGTATGACAATGTCACCCTGGATGGCCCTTCGCAGGCATGGTATGTGATGGTGTGCTACAGCCCTTTTGATGACTGGACATTTTCCGCCCTCTATGATGAATTCTATCGTCTCAAGCATGACAAGAAGGGGGCAGCATTTCCCCAGGCGCCTTCCCATGCCGCCTGGCGCAAGGATTTCGCTCTCGGCCTTCGCTGGGACCTTCACCCCTCGCTGACGGCCAAGGCGGAGTTCCATTGGATTGACGGCACGGCCATGATGCTCAATATGTATAATGACGAAGGGCCGGAACGGTTTTGGAATTATTTTGCCGCAAAGCTTTCCTGGACTTTCTGAAGGGGTTTCAATCGTGTCCGTTGTCAAGGTGTCGACCCTCATTTTTCTGCTGCTTGCCGTGGCGGCGTTTTTTGCGCCGGCCCACGGCAATGATTTTGTGCTGGTGGTTGACAAGGACAGTTCGACCAGCGCCCTGACCTCGGACGCGGTCAAACGTATTTTTCTCGGGAAGCAACGGCAATGGGAAAATGGGACGGTCGTCACCATCGTCGTCAACAATAACTCCCGCGTTCATGAATCTTTCACCCGGAGCATGTTGCAGAAGTCGCCGAACCAGCTGTTGGCATACTGGAAGAAGATGCTTTTTTCAGGCAGAAGCATCCTGCCTCTTTTTGTTGATGGCGATGAGGAGGTCATCGCCGCTGTTGCCGGCAATCTGAATACCATCAGCTACATTTCTCCGGAAAATATTGACAATCGGGTGAAGCCCGTGAAACTTTTATAGGTTCCCGCTCGTTCACGTTTTTCTTCGTTAAAACCTCGATTGGAAACGTTTGTTTGAAAACTATTTGGCGGCATGTTAATTGTTTTTAGCCGGGATTCGAAGCAGTTGCCTTTTTTGGGCTGCATTTCGGATATTGCACTGCGGTATGTTCGGCGCGCCGCCCGGGGCGAATGGCCTTCGGCGGAAGGCGTCCGGTTGTTGAATGTCGTTGTGTTTTGGGAATGAATATTGCAGATAAGCCTGTGAGCTGATCCGCCGGTCGGCGGAAAGCTGCTCGTGCCCGGATGGCCACACCTCGTGTCTGAGAGCGCAAATTGTGCTCGACATTTTTCCCTGTCTTTGTGCATGATAAAAAAAGAGTATGTCAATAACGAGCGATCAGCGGAAAGGAAAAATCAATGTACAATGTTTCTGAGAAGCAGTTGGAGAAGATTGAAGCGATTTTGAAGGAAGACCTGATAGCTATCGGGGTGCATTGTGCCATTCTCATAGACACGGCAGGCAATACCATCGCCGAATTAAACGACGGGCAAACGAGCTATGATGTGACCTCGTTTGCCGCCCTGGCTGCCGGCAATTTTGCCGCGGTTGACGCCATGGCCAAACTGGTCGGCGAACAGCAGTTTTCTCTTCATTTTCACCGGGGTGAAAAGGAAAGCATCCATTTCAGCAAGGTCAATGAAGAAATTCTGTTGATCTGCATTTTCGGCCAGGACGTTTCTCTTGGTTTTTTGCGACTGAAAACGACGGATGTTATCGATAAGATAAAATTAATCTGGGAAAGATGAGAGCGTGAGGTAACCTGTGGGATTCATAAACGTAAAGAAAAAAGAAGTCCAGATCAAGATCGTTTATTACGGACCTGGCCGGGGTGGAAAAACCACCAACCTCGACTATATCAACAAGAAATACAAACAGCGCATCAAAACCGAAATGGTCAGCATCAAAACCCACGGGGATCGGACCCTGTTTTTTGATTTCCTGCCGGTTGATATCGGCAAGATTCATGGTTTTGATATCAAAATTCAGCTGTACACGGTTCCCGGTCAGGTCAAGTACAATGCCACCCGCAAACTGGTTCTGAAAGGGGTTGACGGTATTGTTTTCGTTGCTGATCTGCAGCAGGAGAGACGGGACAGCAATATCAAGTCTCTGGAGCAGATGAAGGAAAATCTGTTGAGCCATAACAAGGATGTCTTCAAGATTCCGCTGGTGTTGCAATATAACAAGATCGACCTGAAAGGCCAGGTGCCGCTTCTGACCGTTGAAGAAATGGAGAGCGATCTCAACCGGGAGTTGAAGGTGCCTTCGTTTGTGGCAAGCGCGGTAACCGGAGAAAACGTTGTGGACACCTTGAAGAAAATTATTTCCATGACCTTGATTTCCTTCCGTAAGGAGCTGCAATAGGAGGCGAGAATGACTGACAATGCGGAGACAATTAAAGAGCTGAAGGCGGCTATCCTGGCGATTGAATGGGAAATTACCGATGAGGCCATGGATAATCTGGCCCAGGCGATAAAGCCGCTGCAGGAGCGCTGGGTCGGACAGAAACCTCTGCTTGTCTGCCTGCAGGTGATCGGCACCCTGGGTCAGTATATCAAGAAGGCGCGGGAACGGGCCCATCAGGATGCCATCAAGTTGCTGCACTCGGTTTTCGCCACCCTGGAAAAGGTGGTGATCGATCCGGATTTGACTGCTGCCCTCAAGGTTGCCCTGGTGCGCGGCGAGGTGGCAAAATACAATGCCTTGAAGGAAGGAATTTCCCGGCCGCGTAAAGGACAACCGCCGGCGCCGACTCCGCCGCCTGAAGCGGCACCTGAGACAACCGTCCAGGGCGGGGGCGGCACCACCATGCGCACCCTGATGGATCAAAAGGAAGATACGGCTGTTGATGGAGCGTTTAACACCCTGTTTCAGGGGATGGTTGAAGGTGACCGTCAAGCAGCCCCTCCGCCCATGCCGCCCATGCCCTCGGCCGTTCAGGGCGCGGATGCCAAGGAAATCCGGCTGGACAGGGTCGATGACGAGGTCTTTCCCGAGGCGGACAGCCTGCTTGATGATTTTTTTGCCGACGATGAAATCGGCGCAACCGTGGAAGAGGTTTCTGCCGCTCCTGCGGTAAAGGCGGTGGCGGAAGAAACCGTTGAGGTGGATATCGGGCAGATCGAGCCTGAAAAGAAAGAGGAACCGATTGATCTCACGACCGGAGAAGCCGTTGTTCCGGAAGCCGGGGACGAGGAGGTTCGGGCTGATAAGCTGGGGCGCATCATTCAGCAGATCGCTTACGGCGCAAGTCCGAACGGTCTGCAGGATCTGGCGGATGAGGTGGGGAGGTTGCAGGGGGCTTTCCCTGGTCATTCCTCCATGCATCTCTTTCTCGAATTCATTGCCGCGGTCGGCCGCCATCTGCAACGCAGTCCGGATGTCCTGGCGGATCAGTCCTGCCGCCTGTTGCAGAAAAATTATGACCGGCTGAACCATTCGCTGTTTACCATGAAGCCGCAGAAGACACTGCTCTCAGCCCATCTGGAGGCAACGGCCGACTATATCGCCTGGAATGAGTTGGTGGTGAGCGCCTTGCATGAGACGCAACAACAGGTTGCCTCACCGCCATCCGTTGTTGTGGCGGCGGCGGAACAGGCGGAGTTGTCCGCGGCCATGGAGGCGGCGGTGACGGATATTGTCCGCCGCGAAGTTGACAGGCTTCGGGAAGAGCTTATGCAGATGATGGGAAAAGAATAATCGGCGGGAGTTTGGAAAGATGCTTGTTTTTTGTGAGGAATGCGGTAAGCGCTATTCCTTCCCCCCTGAAAAAGTCGATCCCGGCAGCAAAAAATTTCGCTGCCGGGATTGTAATTTTTTGATGACAATCATCCCGCCTGATCCGGAGAGGGATGACGATTGCCCCCTCTCTCCGGATCCCGCCGTCAAGAATGACGCCCCCGCGGATGGCGGGTGAGCCGTTTTCATGCGAGTGTTGCCTTCACGGCGCCTTCATGCCGGATTCCAGAAAGGGGAATGGCCGGCATGAAGGAGACGCCGCTTAGCAACCTTCGATTGCCTTTCCCTTTGCGCCTTTGATCTTCACTTCCGTTCCCACCGGGAATTCAGCGGCCTGGCTGCCGCAGTCCAGAATCACCTTGGTGCCTTCAACGGCGGTGACGGTACATTTGCCGCTTGCCGCTTGCAGCGCTCCGGCTGAGGTCACGACGAATGCGATGGCGAGAAGGATACTTGTTGTCTTTTTCATGATGTTTCTCCTTGTGTTTAATGGTTGTTGTGTCTTGGGTGACGGCCTTTTATCCTGAAACTGTTCCGTTATTTTCCATGACATTCATTGCATTTGCTCGGGCCGCTTTTCTCACCGGCCTTGGCCATATTCTTGTGGCAATCCATGCAGACGGCATGCATCTGCTTCTTGTATTCCGCCGCACCGCCGCCCGCGCCGATTGAAGCGGTCAAGCGTTCGCATTTGTCCGCGCCGCTAATTTCCTCGGCGGTCTTGGCGCCCTGATGACAGGCCGCGCAGGTGAAATCATCGGTGTAGGGGATGGCGGAAAAACCGCTTTTGCCTTTCAGGTATTTTTCCGCATGGAGCGCATGGGTGAACTCCTTGACCTCTTTGTTGTCGGCGGCCAGTCCGGCAATCGACGGGCATGCCTGCTGGATGTTGATGTTGACTTTTTCCTGCAGGGATGGTGTTTCCCCGGCCAGCAGGGAAACGGGGGCCATGAGAAAGATGGCGGCTGCGCCGGTCAGGCAGAAGAGTTTGGCGGAAATTTTTTTCGGGTGAGACTGCTGTTTATTGTTCATCTGTTCCTCCTGTGTTGCGGTGATTTTCCTTGCTTCCGGACGCCGAGTGAATGCGTCCTCCTTTTGGTCAAACATTACGGTTTCTTCGCTGAAAAAAATAGAGGACATCGGGGCAAATCAGGGGGGACAGGGGGTGATGTCTGGTAGACATTGGCGGAAAATCAATATGTTGCGTGAAGTGGCGTTTCGGAGGAAGCCAGCCGGTCCGTCACCGGAGATGGGGTTGGAAATGTCAAAAAAAAAGAAATCCGGTGTCGGACGGAGAGGAATTGTTTATGATAGGGCTTTCAAATGAAAAGCAATATCACAGGAAGCAAAGAAATGGAGACGAATAAATTTACCGGCGGGGTGCCGATGGTTCGAATCGACGGCACCAAGGTGCGGACCCTGCGGGAGACAAAGGGGCTTACCCAGCTTTTTCTGGCCACCTCGGTCGGTGTTACCACCGATACCATTTCCCGCTGGGAAAACAAAAGATATCCCACCATCAAGAAGGAAAACGGTCTCAAGCTGGCTGAAACGCTTGAGGTTGAGCTTGAGGAAATTCTCGAGCGGGAAGAAGGGCTTTCCCCGGATGGACCGACGGAAAACGGCACGGAATCGGTTGCGGAAATTTCTCCGGTCCAGGAGGAGCCGCCCCCCGGCGAAACCATTCCGGTCACGAAACGTTTTCCGGTCGTGCCGCTGGCGGTTGCCGTGGCCCTGGTGGTTTGTCTTTTTTTGCTGTGGCGATTTTATCCGGCCGAAGAGCAACCATCCCTCACCGCTGTTCGCCGCCTGCCCGTTCAGGGGGTTGTCGATGCGCCTTTTCCCGTAACAATCGATGTCCGCGGCAGCTCGACCTCCCCTGTTTCCCTTATCGTCAAGGAAAAACTCCCTGCCGGCAGCAAGCTGCTTTCCTCGGTTCCTCCCTATTCCGCCTATGACCCCAAGACCGGCGAGGTCAAATGGCTGCTGAAAATTGACGGCCGGCAGGTGTTTGCCTATACGGTGAAACTTGCGCCGACACAGGAGCCCGCGGTGCAATTTGCCGGCACGGTATCGGTGTCAAAAGGATCCGGACGCCCCGGCCCCGTGCAGGGCAATGCGACGGTCAAGCTGACCGGTTTTCACTGGGCTGATGCAAATGCCGATGGTCGCATCAGTGACGAGGAAATTCTGACGGTTTATGATGTGTTCAACGAAATCATGACGCTCGGCATTGATATTGATCAGGTGGAGGAAATCTGGTTGGGATCGGGTTATGAATGGAACAGTGAGCGGAAGAAATTTGAGATTTTTCCCTGATAAGGAGTTGCCCGGATGAAATCAAGAAGAATGATGCAGGATCGAACACGAAACATTTTTTGGCTGGCAATGCTGCTTGGGGTTGTGACCCTGGCACTCCCCGGTGCGACCTGCGCCCGGGAACTGGTCGGCGGCAGATATGTTTCTTCCGCGGGCGTGAATATTGTCCTTGAGCTGGATATCAAAAGTGCTGCTGCCGGCAATCTCATCGTCCATCAGTTTTTCCCGGCGGGTATCACTATGGTGAAATCGTCTCCGCCGGCAATGAAATTCGACAACGGCAAGGCGAAGTGGCTTATCAAAAAGGTGCAACCCGGCACCTTGCGCATCGCGGTGGAGTTGTCCGGGCCGATTCCGCCGGGCGAGGTGCGGGCGGAGGTGCGCTGCCGGGATCAGGAAACCGGCAAAATGTTGAATATTGCGATCAGTCCGTAAGGTTCTTTGTCTTTTGACTCCATCCGTCCCCATGGCCCCAGCGGCCTGGGGCCATGAGATCAGTGCTCGTAACTTATTCGGAGATTTCCGACTCGAATTTGCCCCGGACTCTTTTCTTTCGTCCGATACAGACTGATTCCCTGTCATTCTTATTTATTTTCAATATCCAAAGCGGAAAATTTTCCGTTGTCAAGCATCTCCTCGTTATTCCTCTGCTTTGTCGACAAAATAAAAAAAAGGATGTATTGAATACTTGCAATATTTGTGTTACGGAGTGTTACGTTTACCGTGAGCAGCCATTCAGCTCTGGGAAAAAATCCAGCTGTTCCCACAATATTTTTCGCAATTTCAGGAACAGTTGTGCTATAATTTTTATTTTATCGCATCTCTTTGTTATTGTTGTTTTTTTTGGCGAAACTGCCGGCGCGGAAAGCGAATTCAGTTTGTCTCGTGCAAATCCGCTCGATGGCCGTTTTGTGTATGTAACTGTCTGATATGTCGTGTGAAGTTGCAAAAAAAGCGTTTTGCCAAGCCACTATTTTCCGGTTTTTTGCACATATGAGCCGGCAATCAATAAACGGAAGACCGCTGTTTTTGAATGGAGACCGGGGGCACCCGGTGCAGCCGGGAGATCCCTCGGCGACCGAATTTGAAACGGAAGTGTCGTCCATGTGTCTTCGTGGCACGGAATGTCGGGATTCGGCGGCAATTGAACTGGATTTTTGTCAGTAATCGTTGGGAGATGAAACACAAACGGTACTTAACAGAAAACGCGAGGAGGAAACATGAGGAAAATTTTGAGGATTGGCTTGCCGTTACTGGCCGTGACGGCACTATGGACGGCCACTGCATACTGCGAAGGCGGTCCGAAACCCGCCGAGCAGCCGAAGGCCAAGACCATAAAAGAACTGGTCGAACGCTATGATTCAAGCAGTTGCGTCGAATGTCACGAGGAGGCGCACGGGCAATGGGAGAATTCCCTGCATTCCCGTTCGATGCTCGGTACCGGGCGAACGGCTCCGACCATCATCACCGCCATGGAAGTCGGGGTGAAGAATTTCCCTTATTCCGGAGTGAAAGATGACAAGGACATTACCGTGGAACATCTGCGGATGTGTACCAAATGCCATCTTCCCCAGCTGGAGGATGCCACCGATGATGTGGCCCGGGAGATTATCGCCACCATCAAGGGCTGGCAGCAGGCCAAAAAGGATGGCAACGACGATTACGCCGACAAGCTGGAAGGGACCATCTCCAGCCTTAACATCAACTGCCGGGTCTGCCACAACAGAATGGCCATCATCCACAAATGGTCCGACGGATATGCCCAGCCGGATACGGTTTACGGCTCCAAGGAAGGCGCCCATGATGATCCGAATTTCCCGAAAATGGCTGTCGCCCCGGCGCTGGGCGAGTCCATATTCTGCGGGCAGTGCCACGGACAGGGACCGAATTTCGAGCTGGCTCATCCTTCCCAGTGCGCCACCCTGTACGGCAGCTATCTCTTTGCTTACACGGCTGAGGGTGGAAGTGAGAGCTGTCAGGAGTGCCACATGGTGAAATCCGGGCTTGGCCACGACATGCAGTCCTATAACAGCGAGGAGATGCGCAAGATGGCCGTTGACGTGGAAGTGGACGGACGCTCGTTGTTCTGGCGCAAAAACACCGCTGAAGGCGTTATCCCCATGGGTATCATTAATGTGGAGATCACCAACAAGGCCGGGCATACCATCCCGGACGGCTGACCCACTCCCAATAGGCTGGTCCTGGATGTGACTGCCAAAACAACCGATGGAAAAGAGATTTACAACAATCAGAAAATCTACATGCCGTATCCCGGCCGCATGGGCCGTGGTTCGGAAATGGGCAGAGGGCCCTATGAAAAGAGCGGTCTTCTGCGTGAAACCAGTTTGCCGCCGATGAAAACCACCAAGGAAACCTTCGAGATACCCTATCCTTTCAAATCATACGAAAAGGACGGCAAGAAGACCAGGGATCTGATCAATGATGAGATCGTGGTTGACATCAAGCTCTGGTATCTGCCCTTTGGCGAATTTGAGGGACATGAGGTCGTATTCTTCGAGGAACAGAAGAAACTCGATCTGAAAACCGAGTGGAAGTGGCGATAATTCGGCCCTGATCAGGATGCGGGGTAAGGCCTCGCCGGGGAGGATGTTTCAGTGCTCTCTGCCGCCTGAAATCCGCTGATTACTGGTACGTTGAGCATCTGTCCGACTTCATTGGGAGAATGTTTGACATTTTCAGTTTCGTCGTTTATCGTGCAATAAATATTAAGGCGATGGAGTTCGCCATTAACCGCTTGCCTGCAAGCTGATGACTCCTGCCCTCCGAAAGGAAGGCAGGAGTTTTTTTGTTTTGGAGGTCGTATGCCCCGGAATATGGGGACAGGCCGTGATATGGTGATTTGGCCGGGCCTGGCATTGATCGCCACGCTTTTCTTGAGCTGGTGGCGGTACAGCCGCCGGAACCGTCCGACATCGTGGAAATGGGCGCCGTGATCGATGCAGTTTTCGGTTTTCATGAAAACCGTCGCCGGTGCCTGCAGATGCCGGTTATGGGGAAAATGAACCGGAGAGGGACCGCATGAAAAGTCAAAGCCGCTCATATGTTTCTCCTGCGACAACTGACATGGGTTCGGTAGTGATTGATCGTTTCTCGGCAATCCTGGCCGCTGCCGTTCCCTTTGTGGAAGCAAGGCGCAAGCCCTCCGGCGGTTTCGGCGCCACACCCAGGCTGCCGGCTACCATCGAGGACACCTACCACGCCTTGAACATCCTTGGCCTTGCCCGGCAGTACGACGAGCTGGGAAAAGGATTTGATCCCGCTGAAGACGAGAATCTGCGGTCTTATCTGGAGGGCTGTCGGCGGACCCTGTCCGTCGGAGCCAGGATGACCTTCCAGCTGCTCTGGTGCTGTCGGACCGCTGGGATTGCATTGGACTCAGATGCCGTCGAGGCGGCCGTGCTCGACAGGATACAAACTGCCGTTTCTCTGGATGACTGGTATTATTGCGCCGGAATTTTGGCGGAGGTGCTGGGACGTAAACCGGCGATGAAAGCCGGAGAGCGTCACCTTGCCGCCGTTTTGAACCGTCATTGGCGGAGCGTTGACGAGGCCTGGATGCATTTGTATCTGAGCCGGATATTCGGACGTGCCTTGCCGCGCTCCGATGAGGAGATGATTTCCTGGTTCCGGGCCAGCCAGAACGGTGACGGCGGTTTCGGCTTTTTCCCCGGCACCACTTCCTTTGTCGAGAACTGCCATTCCTGTCTCCGAGCGCTTGACGCCTTGGGGGCGGTGCCTGCCGACCCGGAAAGGGCCGGACAGTTTCTTGCCGGTTGCCAGACCGCCTTCGGCGGCTTTGGTCGCGGTCTCCGGGCCACGGCGTTTCTCGACACCACCTGGCATGCCGTGGCGGCGCTGTCTCTCCTCAACTGACATCAATGCCGCTTGCGGCGGCAACAAGGAAAATTAATAACGAGCCGAAGAAAGGTTTTTTTATATTTGCGCTTGAAATACCAGGATTTGGCGCGGTACAACTACGGCACCTGGTGACGGATTTCACCGGGACACTCCCGGTTGACGGCAAGCTCTTTGCGAACGCAGTTTGGCGGCTCAACCCGAAACGATTAAAGGCGGCATTGCGGTTTTGAAAAGACGATACAATTTCTGCGGACGGGTGGCGGCATGACGAAAATACTGCTGGTCATGATCGGCGGCAGCCTTGGGGCCCTGTCAAGGTATGCAATGGGACTTCTTGCCGTGAAGCTCTTCGGTACCGGCTTCCCCTGGGGGACGCTGATCGTTAATCTTTCAGGGTGTTTCCTGGTCGGTTTGGCCTTTTCCTTGGCGGAACGAGGCGTTGATTTCATGAATCCGCAAGCACGCCTTTTTTTTATGACCGGCTATCTGGGGGCACTGACCACTTTTTCGACTTTTGCCCTGGAGACCGTCAATGGTATGCGTGCCGCAACCCACCTTGTTGCGCTGGTCAATTTTTTTTCCAATAACATTATCGGCGGGGCCTTGGTTTTGCTTGGCCTTTGGCTGGGTCGATTGAAATAAGGAGGGCGCTGCATGCTGCAATACAGGATAATCGAGATATTTACCAGCGAGGAAGCTCGTTGGCAGGGCAGCCCTCTTGCCGATGCCGTCGTGCGCTACATCCATGATCTCAAGGCCGGGATGCGTTGTCTGGTGACGCGCGGAGTGCAGGGGTGCTACGAAAACGGAGAAATCGCCACGGACAGGCTTGTCATTCTTTCCTACAACATGCCGGTGCGCATCACCATCGTCGCACCGGCCGTCGAGGTGGAACGCGTTCTGCCGGAAATCGAAAAAATGGTCACGGACGGCATCGTGGCAATGCAAGACCTCGCGGTTGTCGCTCACAAGACACGAAGCTCGATCTTCCCCAGGCACATCAGGGTGCGGGACATCATGACCGTTTCGCCCAATAAAGTCACAATCGACACCCCGCTCAACGATGTGGTCCGCCTGCTGCTTTCCTCGGTTTTTACCGGCGTGCCGGTGGTTGACGGAAAGAGTCGGCCCGTGGGCGTCATTACCCAAAGTGATTTGATATATAAGGCAGGCATGCCCATGCGACTCGGTCTGCTCGCTGTGTCGCGCGCTGATACCCTGGCTGCCGTCCTGGCGGCGCTTGCCGATAAAAAAGCGGCAGAAGCCATGAGCCAACCGGCGCTTTGCATGCGGGAAGATCGCCTGGCAATCGAGGCCGTGGAGCGTATGCTTGAAAAGCAGCTGAAACGTCTGCCGGTGGTCGATGCGGACGGCAGGTTGGTCGGCATGCTTTCGCGCATCGATATATTCCGCACCATCATGAAGGAGGCGCCGGACTGGAAGAGTTTCCGGGCGCAGCACATCGAAGTGGGCAACCTGCGTCTGGTCTCCGACGTCATGCGCCGGGATACGCAGACGGCTCGGCCGGATACCTCGATCGAGGAGGTCATCCGGATGATCGACGCCAACGACATCCAGCGGGTGGCGGTGGTGGACGGTGACGGCCGGTTCCTGGGGCTGATCTTTGACCGGGATCTGCTGGTCGCCTTCTCATCCGCCCATTATGAAGGCATCTGGAATTATTTCGTCAGTAAAATACCCTTCACGGAACGCGGCAGGAAATGCCGCGAGTTCCGTGAACTGTTGCGGGCCGGGACCGCCGCCGAGGTCATGCAGACGAATATTGTCACCATCGGGGAAAATGCCGTTCTGGACGAGGCCGTCAGGCTCATGACGGACAAGGGCTTCAAACGTTTGCCGGTGCTCGATGCCCAAGGCCGATTCCGGGGCATGATCAGCCGTGATTCGTTGCTGCGCACCGGGTTCGGCAAGGGGTGAGAAACAGTGATTTTGCGGCCATGATGCCGAGCGAGACATTGACTTATGCGGAAAAAACGTCACTTTTTCTCAAACAGCCGGCATTCGAGGCCGGAGCTTTCGTAGACCACCAGGGCCGGATTTTTTTTTGATTTAAAGCCCATGGCCTTGCAGCCGTAAGGGTGGGAAGCCTGGTAGGTGATGAAGAAATGGCGGCAGGCAAAGCAGTTGGGCCGTTCGCCGCCGTTTGCCTGGCCGCTCATCTGGATTCCGCCAAGTGCTGCCTGGCGGTTTTTTCCAGGCCCTTGATCAGGACAAAGCGCCCCAGCGGCACCACCCGGCAGGGAAAACTGCCGACAAAGAGCGGGTTGTCGCACAAACCGCCGGAGAGATAGAGCACCTCGGGTGAACCGGCGAAGCGGTAGGCATTGACCGCAATGCCCTTGACAAAGCGGGCCACTGCTTCGGCTTCCGAGATGCCGGAGGTGACCGCGTCAAAGATGTGGCTCATGCCCAGGACGCCGCAGGTGATGGAGAAGGTGGTTTCCGGCACGGCAAGGCTTGTGTAGTCGAGGTTGTAGTAGCGTTCCAGCAGTTCGATGGTAAATCCCATGGAAGCGCCGCATTCACTGTTCCAGCCCATGTCATGGAGCTCGCCGCCGCAATAGCTGATGTACTTGATGTCACGGCTGCCGCAGTCAAGCAGGACATAGTCCGTTGCCGCGATCATCTCTTCGCCGCCCCGGGCCAGGGCGGTCAGCTCGTTGACGTAATGGGAGCTGAAGCGCTTGCCGTTATGGCCGGTGGCAAGGTCCACCCGCAATCCCCTGGGCAGATCCTTGGTGGGGATGAGGGTGGGCGCGGCATCCGCCGCGTCGAGATCGAGGAATTTGCAGTACGAGGTGCCGAAATCAGCAAGCATCATGGGGCGACCCCGGAAAGTTCAAGGAAGGCCTGCACCTTGGCCCTGGTGCTGCTGCTGCAGGTGACATCCACATCAAGATAAAGGGCCTTCGGGTGTTTTGTCGCCAGCAGTTTGGCCAGGGCTGTTTTGGCGCAGAAGGACTGGGCAAAAAAAACAGTGGGGACCAGCGGGTTAAAGACGGTCTCAAGCTCGGTGTCGGCCGGTGTTTTGTTTTCCATGCAGCGGGTCCAGCCGTAAACATGGGTTGTGTCCGGGAAAAGGGCAAGCAGTCCGAAATCCCGGGGCGGCACTCCCCAGAAGCCGGCGGTCGGCGGGCAGGGGGGATAGTGCTGTTTATCATAAGGCGCGCTGCTTTGCACGCCGGCCGTGATTTTTTGCAATTTTTCCAGCAGATTCATGCGGGTGGTGCAGATGGGATGTCCGAAAGGGGTCATGTCGTCGTTTCCGGTACGGATCACCGGGATGGGCAGCATGTCCCGCAGCACGCTTGAGACGTGCAGGGCGCAGTCGCATTTGCCCTGTCCCACGTCAATAAATATCATATCCAGCGGCAGATGCAGGGCGTTCAGCACCACGGTGCGCAGGATGGCGCAATAAACCCGGGGCACATGGGGGGTGGTCAGTTCCATGTCCGCCTTGACCAGCGGTTCGTCGAGGTCGTAAATCCGGGCGCCGCCGGCGTTGAGCCGCCGGATAACCGTCAGAGGCGGGATGCCGACAATGCCGACCTTGGCGCCGGGTCTGATCGGCGGCAAGGGGTCGTGGACGGTGAGTTTTTCTTCAGGTGCGGGCATGGAGCGCTATCTTCGGTTGGTTCGCCAGAGCAACAAGAGCCCGCTTGCCGAAAGCACGACATGGATGGACCAGGAGGCGACGAACGAATTCAGGTAATCCGCCTGGCTCAACGACTGGCCGACATTCCAGAGACCCCAGGCAAAAAAGGCCAGGACGCAACTGACCGGAATGGTCATGGACAGATCCCTGCTCCATTTGCGCTGCATGGAATGAAGCAGTGGAATGGCCAGCAGCAGCAGCGGCACCCCCAGGAAGATAAAGGAAAAGCGGCGGTTGATGTCGATAATGCCCTGGCGCTTGCCTTTCGCCAGGCTCTCCATGGCGTTGCGGTGCAGTTCGGAGAGGGAGAGTTCCGCTGTTTTGTAAACGGGAATGAAAAATTGATCCGGGGTGTCGGGCAGGTCAAGTTTCAGTTTGGAAAAAATTTGTATGTCGTAGCCGCCGTCGGGGCGTGGCTTTTTGATCTGGCCGTTTCTGAATGTCCAGCCGTCTTCGCTCCATGACGCTCCTTTGGCGGTGAGGAAGATGGTGATATTGCGGTGCGACTCGTCCCATCCGGTATAGATGAACTGGGTGAAATGGTGTTTCTGCGGGTCGGGCAGCTTCAGGGTGTAAAAACCATTTTCGCCTTTGTGAAAGACACGCCCTTTGCGGACAATGCCCTTGGCCACCTGCTGGGTCACCTCCTGGTACCAGATTTCATTCATGCGGGTGTTGCTTTTGGGCAGCAGCCACTGGGCGGCTGCCACGGTAAACAGCGTGAAAAGAAGGGAGGCGGCCATGATGGGCAGCACAATGCGGAAGAGTGAAATGCCCCCGGCATTGAGCGACATGAGTTCGCGGTTTTTGCCCAGCAGCCCCAGGGTGACGACCCCTGCGAGCAGGATGCAGACCGGCGCCATCTGGTCGTAAATCAAGGGGATTTTCAGTAGAAAATAGGTGAGGGCGAGGGTGAAGGGTTTCCCTGCCTCGCTGAAATTATCGATGCGTTCGAAGAAATCAACCAACAGGTAGATTGCCACCAGGGAGGCGAGCACCAGCAGCAGGTTCATGAAAAACTGTTTGAAAATATAGCGGTCAAGCAGTTTCATGAATTGTCCTTTTTTCGTGGCAGGGGCAGGCTGCTTTGGACCCGGTCGATGGTATGGAGCAGAAAGTCGATGATGCTGATGGTGCTTTCCCGACCGGCAAAACGGAGAATATAGATAGTCAGGATGCCGAAAAGAATATTCGGGGTCCACATGGCGAAGATGACCGGCAGCGAACTGGTTTCGCTGATGCCCTTGACAAAGGAGAGCACGACATAATAGCTGATGAAGATGAACAGGCCGAGAGGGACGCCGATTGAGCGCTGACCCGGTTTGGTGCGTATGGCAAGGGGAAGCCCGAGAAGGGTGAGGATGAAGCACCCCCCGGCCAGCACCAGCCGCATATGGTATTCAACCAGCAGGGAGCGGGTTTTTGCTGATGTGTCGTCATGGGCGGCGACGTATTTACGGATGTCCGCTTGCGTCATTTCGCTCTTGCTGAGTTTCTGGGATTCTTGTTCGCCGATGGTATCCGCACCCTGCAAGGGAATATGCAGGGCATAGCTTTCAAAGGAAACGGTGTCGCTGGTTGACTCTTTGGCGGCATGCATGGAGCCGTGCTCCAACTGCAGGCTGATCAGCATCCGGCCCATATCGGCCGTGAGAAATCCTGATTCCGCGATGATGGTTACCGGATTTTCGTTGTCCCTGGTATCCGAGACGTAGACTCCCCGCCATGTGCCGTTTTTTTCGTCTTCATTGTCGATATAAATGACGATGCCCGGCAGTCCTTCGCTGAAATGCTTTTGCCGCAGTCCCTTGTCGATTTTTTCCTTGGCCAGCTGGAAAAAGAGTTTTTTCATGGCCAGGGAACCGGCCGGTATCAGGGTGGTGGAAAAGTAGCCGGTCAGCAGCGAGGTGCAGAGGGCAAAGACGACGATTGCCGGCAGCATGCGGTAAAGGCCGATGCCGGTTGACTTGAGCGCGATCAGCTCATTGTCGTTGCCCATTCGGGTGAAACAGAGAATGACCCCCAGCATGCTGGCCATGGGGATGGCAAAGAGAAAGATGTTCGGCACCATGAAGGCGCAAAAGCGGATAAAATCGGCCGGGCCGATACCGAAATTGATGATGAAATCAAAAAGGGGAATCAGACGTCCGAGAAAAAGGATTGCCGTCAGAATAAGGAGGCTTGCAAAAAAAGGGGCAAGGGCCTCGGTGAGGAGATATGAGTAAAGCAGCAGCGGCACTTTTCCCTTCCTATTTGCGGTCCGGCATAAGGCCCGGAAAAGCGCGGGCGATGCCGCCAAAGTTGCCGATCAGCAGGCAGCCCGTCAGGTTGCTTGCCGGTGTGTCACAGGGGAAGATCGGCAAGCAGTGTCGCTGCGCAAAGATGAAGTGCAGGGAACGGGAAACGACTCCGAGGACGCCGCCGGTCATAATGGCCAGGATTTTTGTCATAATTATATTGAGTGTGATTCCTTGCGATGTTAAAAACAAATCAATTTATCATATTTGGTTCCATCCCAACATAATTTTTTTGCAAACCCGACATGCAGCCATTTGTTTACTCCATACGCATTGAAGCTCCTTTCCCCAGCCTGCAGGACAATACCGGCGACATCGATCGGCTGATGAAAGCCTTGCGGGCGACAGCCGGACTTTCTCCCCGGCTGCCCTTTGCCCGTCTGGGTGAGGTTGCCGCCGCATTTCGCGGGAGCGGTTTTAAGGGTGCGGCGCTGATCTGCGATCTGCCTGACGGTCCCATGCTGGTTGATTTTTTGCCCCAACAGCCTTCGGTGCTGGCGGCCATGGCGCTTGACCTGGGCACCACGCATCTTGAGGCGAGCCTGCTCAATCTGGTCGACGGCAAGGTGCTGGCCAGCGGCAACCGGGAAAACAGCCAGATCGAATTCGGCGCCGATATCCTCAGTCGCATCCATTTTGCGGGCCACAACAACGGCCTGCAAAAGCTGCATGAATCAATTATCGGCACCATCAACGATTTGGCCGGCGAGCTCGCCGCACGGGCCGGGGTGGCATGCGGGGAAATCCGGGCGCTGTCGGTGAGCGGCAACACCACCATGGTGCATCTGTTCCTGCGGCTCAATCCCTATCATCTCATCCGGGAACCGTATATTCCGCTGGTCAACAGCGTCGATCCCGTGCCGGCAGGGGAGATCGGCCTTGCCGTTCATCCCGCTGCTTCGGTTTGGATTATGCCCAGTATCGGCAGCTACTTCGGCGGCGATCTCATTTCCGGGATATTGGCAAGCGGTTTGGATCGTCAGGAGGAAACCTCGATGCTGATTGATGTCGGCACCAATGCCGAGGTGGTGATCGGCAACAGAGAATGGCTCATTGCCTGCGCCGGGGCGGCAGGTCCTGCCCTTGAGGGGGGGGTGGCCCGGATGGGCATGCGGGCCGGACCCGGTGCCATCGAACATGTGACAATCGATCCGGAAACGCTTGAACTCCGTTACCGCACCATTGACGGCGGCAGGCCACGCGGTATCTGCGGTTCAGGTATTATTGATCTGGTGGCCTCTTTTTATCTGGCGCGGATTATCGATATCCGCGGCAAGTTTCGCGGTGAGCGCTGCCCTGAGCGGATGATCGACACCGGAGAAGGACTCGCCTTTGTCGTTGCCCGGGCCGATGAGTCGGCCACTCATGAGCCGGTGGTGATCGGCCAGGTGGATCTTGACGCCATGATGCGGTCCAAGGCGGCGATGTATTCGATCCTCACCACCCTGATCAACCAGGTTGGTCTTGATTTTGCCGATCTGCACCGCATTTTTGTGGCCGGCGCCTTCGGCAGGCATATTGATCCGCGCCGGGCCATCACCCTGGGCATGCTGCCGGATCTGCCCCTTTCAACCTATGAGCCCATCGGTAACAGTTCGCTGGCCGGGGCGGAGCTTGTCCTGCGTGACCGGGAAAATCGCGAGCGCTGCCGGATGGTGATGGGGAAAATCACCTATCTCGAACTCAATGTCAACCAGGAGTTCATGATCCGTTTTTCCGGTTCCCGTTTCATCCCTCACACCGACACGTCGCTTTTCCCATCCGTTCCGGTTTTCGACTGACCGAGGTGGAGAAAATCGGCGGTGAGCAGGACGCCGACGCCGAGGGCCGCCGAAAGCAGCGAGCCGATGATAATGCCGATCTTGGTCATATCGATCAGTTCCGTTGACTGAAATGACAGACCGGAGATGAAGATGCTCATGGTAAAGCCGATGCCTCCCAGCATGCCGGCGCCGATGACGTGCAGCCAGTTCATGCCGCCGCTGAGGGGGGCCTTGAGTGCTTTGGAGGCGAGCAGGGAAAAGAGGGTGATGCCCACCGGTTTGCCGATGACGAGCGCCAGGATGACACCCATGGTGGCAGGATGCCGTATGGTGTCGGTGAGCCCTTCCGTCCTGACCGCGACCCCGGCATTGGCCAGGGCGAACAGCGGCACGACCAGGTAGGAGATCCAGGCGCCCAGGCCGTGTTCCAGCCGTTGCAGCGGTGTTTCCGTCTGGTGGCAGGCAAGTTCGATGGCCTGCACCGCGTTGAGGTGATTCTGGTTCAACAGGATGGTGTGGCCGCAGTCACCGTTCCGGCAGTCAAAACGGACGAGAAATGAGCGCACCTCGTTGACAAAGGTGTTGGTGTCGTATTTGCCCCGGGCCGGAATGAAAAGGGCGACCAGGACCCCGGCCGCGGTGGCATGGATACCCGCTCCCAGAAAGGCCCACCAGATGCCGAGACCCAGCAGGGCATAAACCAGGGTGTGTCGGATCCACAGCAGGTTGGCGACAAACAGGCAGACGAGCAACAAGGCGGCGAAGCCGAGATAGGCCCAGTGGATGGTTGCGGTATAGAACAGGGCAATGACCAGCACTGCGCCGATATCGTCGGCAATGGCCAGGGCCGAGAGAAAGATCTTGAGCCCGTAGGGGATCCGTTTGGAGAGAAGTGAAAGTACCGCCAGGGCAAAGGCGATGTCGGTGGCCATGGGGATGCCCCAGCCGTGGGCCGCATCGGTGTTGTAAGTGATGATGGCATAGATCAGGGCCGGCGCCAGCATGCCGCCCACCGCTCCGGCCACCGGCAACAGTGCCCTGCGCATGGAGGACAGCTCGCCGATCAGGATTTCCCGTTTGATTTCAAGGCCGACGACAAAAAAGAAGAGGGTCATCAGCGCTTCGTCGATCCAGTGCAGGATGGATTTGGAAAAACTTACGTCGCCCAGGGAAACGGCAAGCGGCAGGTGCCATAGATGCTGATAGCTGTCATGATGGAAATTGGCCCAGAGCATGGCGGCAGCCGTGGTGTAGAACAGGATGAAACCGCTGGTGGCAAGTTTTTTGACCAGGGCCTGAAAAGGGGAGATGATTTGATAAACCGGAGCTGTTTTGCGAAAAAATCTCTTCAGCATCATCCGTCCTCCGTCGGGATCATGCACGATTCACCGGAGCATTTGTTTATTTCCATGGTGAGATGGGAGATTTTGTCGAAGCCGGCCAGCAGTTTTTTGTAATAGTCCGGGTTGCGGGGAGAATGGGTGACGATGGAAATGATCCCCGCGTAATGGGCCGGTCCCACCTTCCAGACATGCATGTCCGAAACGCGGTTGTCCCGGTCCTCTTCTATTTTTCTTCGGATGGCCTCCCGGTATGCGCCGCTGATGCTGCCGTCCAGCAGGATGGGGCCTGTTTCCCGGATCAGGCAGTATGACCAGCGGGTGATGACCGTGGCGCCGACCACGCCCATCATCGGATCCATCCAGCCCCACCCCAGAAATTTTCCGGCAATAAGCGCTGCGATGGCAAGCACCGATGTCAGCGCGTCGGCCAGCACATGCAGATAGGCGGCTTTCAAATTGTGGTCGTGATGATGGTGCCGGTCGTGTTCGTCGTGATGATCGTCGTGGCTGTGACGATCTTGCAGCAACAGGGCGCTTACCAGGTTGACGACGAGACCGAGCACGGCCACGGCAATGGCCTCATTGAACGAGATGGCTTCCGGGTTCCAGAATCTGCGCACCGATTCGGCCAGCATGACGAGCGCCACCACCGCCAGGGCCACGGCACTGGCAAAGCCGCCGAGCACACTGACCTTGCCGGTGCCGAAGGCGAAATCAGGGCTGCTTGCGTGTTTTTTTGCGTAGCGGTATGCAAAGATGGTGATCAAAAAGGCGGCGGCATGGGTGCCCATGTGCCAGCCGTCGGCAAGCAGGGCCATGGAGCCGAAGGCGGCGCCCGCCACGATCTCGGCCACCATGGTGACGGTGGTGAGCAGCAGCACCTGGATGGTGCGTTTTTCGCCATGTTCATGAATAACGGCAAAATCATGGCCGTGCCGCCATTCTTGTAAATTATGGATGTGCATGCGCTACTCCCGGCTGAAGACGAATTCCGTGTCACTGGAAAGGCTTTGCCGATACCGATAGCCGTCGCGGTCAAAGGTCTTCAGATCATCGATGCGGGTCAGGCGGTTTTGAATGACAAAATCCGCCATGAGTCCCCGCGCCCTCTTGGCAAAGAGGCCGATGGTCTTATATTCGTTATTTTTCTTTTCCTTGAAGGAGACGGTCAGCACCTGTCCTTTGATCGCTTTCGTTTGAATTGCCTTGAAGTATTCAGAGGAGGCGAGATTCACCAGGACGGCGGATTCTTCTCCCGGCAGATCGGCATTGATGACGTCGGTGATTTTTCCGCCCCAGAAGGCGTAGAGGTCCTTGCCCCGTTCCGTGGCCAGTTTTGTTCCCATCTCCAGGCGATAGGGCTGAATGAGATCAAGGGGTTTCAGCACGCCGTACAAACCGGAGAGAATCCGCAGATGCTGCTGGGCGAAATCGAAATCTTCCTCTTCATAGTTGTCCGAAGCAATGCCGCCATAGACGTCGCCTTTGAAGACAAGCAGGGCCTGTCCGGCATTCTGAAGATTAAAGGGGGGGTGGAATTTACGAAAACGCTGCCGGTTAAGCTGGGCCAGATTGTCACTGATGCCCATCAATTCGCCGATCTGTTCCGCGCTTTGTTGTTTCAGGATGTCGATGAGCAGTTCACTTTCCCGCAGCAGCACCGGCATGGTGTAACGGCTATAGCTTCTGCAGTTGAAATCCTGGGTTTTGGATGGAGAAAGGACAAGCAGCATGATCCTACCTTATTGTTGGTTGTCATTTTTGTAAATTATTACAGATCCAGGCGCTCTATGGCGGAAACCATTCCCCCGATAAATTCCACCCGGGCCACGGTATAATCCTGCTGGGTATCCCTGTTGATCCAGACATTCTGATACTGGATGCTGCTCCTGCCTGCTCGATCGTATACCCGCACCGGAACGGTCATCCGGTCGGTCTGCGTCATGGTTCTTGTTCTGCTGTAAGTCCAAACAACGGCATTGCCTTTTTCCGTGGTGCGGGCATAAACCTGGTGCGGATTTCCCCAGGCCAATCGAACCATTTCCTCGGTAAAGCCCATCTCTATCTGGCCGACCCGCACCTTTTCCCGGATCTCCGGGCTGAAGGAATTGAATGTTTCGGGATTGGCGGCGATGCGTCGATCCCGGAGCTGCTGGGAGGTTATGCAGGAAGCAAGGGCGAAAAGCAGCAGGAATGAAAGAAGCGGAGCTAACAGTTTTTTTATCATGGTCACCCCCTCGGCGTGTTTTGGCGAATAACGTGCGGTTGGAAAGCCGTTCTTGCAATATAACAATTCATAATATGATAGTAGCAGAGAGGAAGAAAAGAAACAGAACAATGAGAAAAAATATAAAAATAGTCCGGATTGTCCTGTTTTTTTGCCGGGTTGCGGGAGTTGCGGAATAAAAATGCGGCTTTTGCTTTTTGTCTGATTATAATAAACGAGTTACCTCGTCAGCGATTGGGCGGGGTGAAGCGCGCGGCAATTCCCGGAAGGATTTGGCGGGAAATGCAAGACACTAAAAGAGGATGATTTCGTAAAAACTGAAAATTAACCACGGAGAGCACAGGGGCCACAGAGATAACTAATTGTAATTAAAAATATTTTGTCTGTGATCTCTGTGTGCTCAGTGGTGAAAACAGACTTTTTACGAGTTCACCAAAGAGAGGAGCTTGGAAAATAAACATGTCAGTCGATTTTTCTCTGAAATTACCGGGTATCTTGGTGGCCTTTCTCGTCTGTTGTCATCTGCTGACAGGGTGCGAGGAAACGGATGTCCGGCTTGCCGCGGAAGCCGGTCTTGATGCGGTAAAGGCCGTTACCCTGTCGGATGAAGCGGTGCGGAGCCTGGCACGGGAAGCCGCCCTTGTCAGCGATGCCGGAAACAGTATCGCCCCTGCCGGCAACAGTTATGGCGAGCGATTGCAGCGGCTGGTCGGCGCCCATGGCCGGGAGGGGGATTTCCGATTCGAATACAAGGTTTATCTCGCCCCGGAGGTCAATGCCTTTGCCATGGCGGACGGCACCATCCGCATTTACAGCGGTCTGATGGATATGATGGACGATGATGAGCTGCGTTTTGTCGTGGGCCACGAAATGGGCCATGTGGTGAAAGAGCATATCCGCAAAAAATTGCAGCTGGCCTATGCCGGCAGTGCCGTGCGCAAGGGAATCGCCTCCCAGAACAACGTGGCCGGCGTTCTTGCCCGGTCGGAGATCGGCTGGTTTACCGAGAAACTCACCGGCGCCCAGTTCTCCCAGCAGGAGGAGAGGGAGGCGGACGATTACGGACTGGCCTTTCTGGAAAAAAACGGTTACCGGCCCGCAGCCGCGGTGTCGGCCCTGCGTAAGCTTGCCACCCTGGGGGATACCCATTCCTTCCTGGCCAGCCATCCGGCGCCGGGAGTCAGGGCGGATCGGCTGGAGCGGGCCCTGCGGGGTGAAGCTGCCGCTGATGAACCGCGGCAGGGGATATGGGGGAAGATCATTGTCCCTTTGCAGGCTCTTGTCGCTTTTCTTTTTGAAAAAGCGCGGAGTTTGCTGGAAATTTTTCTCGGTAACCTGATCAGCGGCGGTTGATTGATGAAATCGGAAAAAGTCTATCTTTACCACGGAGAGCGCAGAGGGCACAGAGAAAACGTTTTGAATTACAGTCAGTTATCTCCGCGTGCTCCGTGGTTGATTTTCAGTTTTTGCGAGGCCATCTTGATACCCGCAAAAAAAATAATGCCCCTGTCCGAGGCCTTCGTTGCCTTGCCGATATTTCCACTTTAACGGAAAAACGGATTTTTCGCCCGTTTTCCCACTCCGTTTTCTCCCTCAGATCCTTGCCAGGCGCGCGCGGTTTGGTTTACGTGCTTTCTTGGCTTTTTCCGTTTTTCAGGAATAATGGTGCTTGGCGCGGTTGCGCCGCGCCGTTGCCCCAGAAGGCTTCATTTAAAAAATATAGTAATTTCAATATGTTGAATCCTCTCCTCTCCTCTCCTCTCTTCTTGCCAGGCATGGAATTTGCAAATTGCTTTGGGAGTTTGTGTTCGGCAATGGGGGAAAGACTGCCCCTGCCCGGAATAACAGGTACTTTGGTTCTCCATGCCATGGCGCTGGAGTTTGGCAGGCACACGGATTTGCGCATAAGGCGCATTGAGGGAAAAAAATGAAAAAGCGTATCGCAAGTTTTGTCGGCGGATTGTCATTTGTGTTGCTCAGCGGCGCGGCCCAGGCCGTGCCCATGGATTTGAGCGGTTTCAGCGTCATGGAAAATGAGCCGGGCAGCGTCATGGAAAGCGGCGGAGTGGTGAGTTTCACCGAGAGCATGGCGGACGCCGCCCTTTATTTCTACAACGATGCCTTTGCCGTCGCGGCGGACGCCATCACCCTCTCTTTTGATTATGAATTCACGATGAGTGATGACGACTACGGCGACTATCTGCAATTCACCATCAATTACGGCAACGATGTGGCGTGGTATGCCGACGCCAGCGGCGCGGGCCAGGTCAGCTTTGACTTGACTTCCTATCAGGGCGATACTATTTCCCTCGACTGGGGGCTGATCTGGGGCGGTGATTGGGACGCCGGCAGCACGGCCCGGGTCTTTAATATCGATATCGTCTCCGCTGCCGGCAACAACACGCCGGTGCCGGAACCGGCCACCATGCTGCTCATGGGCACGGGCCTTGCCGGGTTGTACGGCGCGGCGCGCCGTCGTCGGCATGTTGACCAATAACCATCAATGAACCACGGAGACCACGGAGCTCACGGAGATAACTGCTTGTAATTCAAAATGTTTTCTCCGTGTCCTCTGTGTGCTCCGTGGTTAAAAAGACTTTTTGCCATTCATCAAAAAAAGATGGTCTCGTAAAAACTAAAAATGAACCACGGAGACCACGGAGATAACTGCTTGTAATTCAAAATGTTTTCTCTGTGTCCTCAGTGCGCTCCGTGGTTAAAAAAGACTTTTTGCCATTCATCAAAAAAAGGGAGAGAGGAAAATGAAGAGAGAAAAAAGCCCGCACTGGCTGGCTCGCGCCATGGTTTTTGTCTGGTTCCTGGTATTGTCTTCCGCCGCCTGGGCGGAAACGGATGTCACCGCCATGGTGCGCTTGAACAAGGGCCTGCTGATGTATGACCGGCTGACCAAGCAGAGCTACCTCGATGTCTCGGTCACCAACATCTCCACTGAGGTGCTGCTCACCCCGGTCAAGGTGGTGATCGACTCCATCAGCACCACCACCGTCACCGTCGCCAATGCCGACGGCGTGACGGATGACGGCAAGCCTTTCCTTTTATTCACAACAGCTACGGGGCAACTTCTCTCTGGCGCCACGATAGCAGCAAAAAGGTTATCATTTAGTAATCCTGTCGCTGCAAGGTTTACCTATACGACGAAAGTGTTGGCCGAACTTCCTGATGCCGCGGAAGACGTTGGTGTGTCAGGTGGCAGTGTTACAACTATCGACCCGGCCAATCCCGCGATGGGAATTACAGTCGAATTTCCAGCCGGGGCTCTGACAGCACCCAGCACGGTTACCATTGACACCACTTCCCCTCCACCATCACCCCCTTCTTCACCGACTTTCGGACCAACGTTCGACCTGCGGCCAAGTGGACAATTTTCCCAGCCGGTAACAATCAAGGTGTCATATGACGAGGCACAGCTTGCCCAGAACAACATTGTCGATGAATCATCACTCCGCCTCTATACTTTTGATGCCGCCTCTGGCCTTTGGCTGGCGCTAGAAGGGGCTGTGGTTGATACCGAACATAATGTTGTCATTGGGCAAACCAATCATTTCTCACATTTCTGCCTCATAGCTAACACCTTGTTTAGGCATGGCGATAAAAGGAGTTCGCATTATGCCCCAGTCCTTTTTGTTCATGGCATAAATCTCGGGGTCGGTTTATTGGGTTTAAATAAGAATGCCTTTGTGGGGGATTCATACAGCACTTTTGGTAGCGCAGTCCGTGGTTTGTACGACTTGGATAACGGACCTAACGTATATACGTTAAACTACGACACCTCGATTGATATAACTCTGACGGCGGCTACTCTTGCTGATGCTGTGAAGAAGATAAAGGCAGATACCGGTGCTGCCCATGTAAACGTTATTGCCCATTCCATGGGAGGGTTGGTGGCCCGGGCATATATTCAAGGAATGGCGAGGAAGCTGCTTTTGCCGGGGGTGTTTAACAGCTTGTTGGACGAAGCCGCTACGCGGCAGACGAGTCACGAGCGAGCTTGTTTATCCATCATTAACATGTTGTAATCTCACGGCATACGGTAATAAGTAGAGAGTGGCGGAGCAAAGGCGAGGCCGCCGCATCAACTATTACCAAGGAGGTTACAATGAACACCACCATGCCACAAGATTCCCTCTTCAACAAGCAGTATCAGAAACACCTGAAATGCCTCAAACTGGGCGGTCTGCAGCCCAAGACCATCGACGCCTACGCCAGGGCGATCCGGCGTATCGGCAACTATTTCGATTGCAGGATTGACAACCTCAACTCCGGCCAGTTGCTCGACTATTTCACGGAACTCCTGGACACGCATTCCTGGAGCGCGGTCAAGCTCGACCTCTACGGCCTGAAGTTCTTCTATTCCGGGGTACTGAACAAACCCTGGGAAGATATCCCCCTGATCAAGCCTCCCAAGACATCCAGAATCCCTGACATCCTGTCCGTCGAGCAGACGGAGCAACTATTTGCCGCAACCAAAACCTTGAGCTACAAGGTCTTCTTTTTTACCTGCTACAGCATGGGCCTGCGCCTTGGCGAAGGCATTCGACTCACAGTCGGCGACATCGACGCAGGCAACATGCGGGTCCATATTCGTGATGCCAAGGGTAACAAGGACCGGCTGGTGCCGCTGCCAGACAAGACCTTGCGGGTGCTGCGGGAGTTCTGGGCCATGCACAAGCATCCCCGGTTCCTCTTCCCCAGCAGGAAAAGAGGTCTGAAAAATGCCCACCTGGTTGATTTGCCCCTGGACAGGGGCGGCATTCAAACCACCATGCAGACCGTTGTCCGGCAACTCGGCATAAAAAAAAATCTCATGCCACTCCCTGCGTCACAGCTATGCCACCCACATGCTGGAGGCCGGGGTTGATCTGCTTGAGCTGCAGCAGATCCTTGGCCATGTCAGCATCCTGACCACCGCCAGATACACCCACCTGACCTCCACCACGGCCAACAATGCGAGACTGGCCGTCAATTCCCTGGTCAACTCCCTGGACATCAGATGGGGAGGGCGTAAATAATGCTGCTCTCCACGATCATCAACAAGTTCAGGGACAGCTTCTTCCGCACCTACAACAAAAATCTCCTGTCAGGCCACATCAAGGCTCTGGAGTCCATGGCCCGATGCAGATACGAGCATGGACCGCACATGCTGGCCCGTTGTTCGGACCACCGGTGCGGCGAACGGATCTATATTCCCCATTCCTGCGGCCACAGAAACTGCCCCCATTGCCAGAACCATGAGAGCCGGCAGTGGCTGGAAAGCCAGCTTGACAAACGACTGCCGTGTCAATACTACCTGATCACCTTCACGCTGCCCGGGCAGATGCGGGATCTGGCGTGGAAACACCAGAAAACCGTTTACGCCCTGATGTTCAGGGCAGTACAGGACCTCCTGAAATCCTTCACCAATAACGACAAAAAACTCGGCGGATCAGCGGGATTCACCGCCATCCTCCACACCCATTCCAGAACCCTGGACTATCATCCGCACATCCACGTTGTCATGCCCGGAGCAAGCATCAACCCGCAAACCGGGCTGTGGAAGGAAAAATCCGGGAAATATCTCTTCAGCCACAAGGCCATGGCCAAGGTCTTTCGGGCGAAGCTGCTCCAGACCCTGGTCGAAAACAAGCTGCCGGTTCCCCATGATTGCCCCGATCAGTGGGTGGTTGACTGCAAGGACGCGGGCAACGGCGAGAAGGCCCTTATCTATCTTGGCCGTTATCTGTACCGGGGTGTTATCCGGGAAAAAGACATCCTGCACTGCCGGGACGGCATGGTCACCTTCCGGTATCGCCATGCCAAAAGCGGAGAAGACCGGACCCGAACCGTCAAGGGCGAGTACTTCCTCTACCTGCTTATGCTCCATGTGCTGCCCCGAGGGTTTCGACGGGCAAGGTCGTATGGTTTTCTCCATGCATGCAGCAAAAAGCTGCTCCGCTTCCTGCAGCTGGTGCTGCGGGTCGCGCCATGGCGCGCCCTTGTCCGCAACCTGAAGCAACGGCCGGCTATCATCTGCCCGGCCTGCGGGGCCGCCATGGTGATCGCCGCGACAATGATCGCCCGGCCACCGGCCATGGCCGCTCCGTTACGGCAATAGACGAGCCGGAGGCATCGGGTATGTAAACGAAAGCCGTGAACTTGCCGAGGACACAAGCCGGATTGCACCGGGACGGGACTCCTGCGCCCGAAAAACGCCGGAAATCAGCGTAAAGCAGCATGATACAGCACCAAAATCCTTTTCAAAGAACATTGCGGGGGCCACTCCCGTCTTCCTTCGCCTGATCCGATCCCTCCGGAACCCAAAAGCTCTTTTCTATATACGTCCACCGGGCTTGTCCAACCACCGGTTCAGATTGTGGCTCGCTGCGCTTGCACAATCTAACCTTGTTCGTTGGCGAATTTCAAACTAACCGTTCAACCAACGAAGAGATTGCCCGCGTCCTGAACATAAGCATGAGAAAAATTGACAGGGTCAAGAAACGGTTCGTCGAAGAAGGGTTTGATTTTGCCCTTGAGAAGAGGAAAGGAGATCGTGTTTACATCAAAAAAGCAGACGGGGATTTTGAGGCGCATTTGGTTGCACTGAGCTGCAGTAGTCCGCCAGAAGGTTTTTCCAGGTGGTCTTTGCGGTTGCTGGCGGACAAAGCAGTCGAGCTCAATTATATTGAGAATATCTCCCATGAGGCTGTTCGGCGCATTTTAAAAAAAACGAACTCAAGCCTTGGCGGCAAAAAGGATGGGTGATTCCACCGGAACACAATGGCAGTTTTGTCGCAAACATGGAAAAGGTGCTGGATGTTTACAGGCGGCCACTTGATCCTCTCCATCCTGTTGTCTGTATGGACGAATCTCCAAAGCAGTTGATCGGGGAGACAAGGTGCCCAATTCCAGCATCACCCGGTCAGCCGGCAAGGCACGATTATGAATACTGCCGCCGGGGTGTATGCAATATTTTTCTTGCTTGCGAGCCGCTGGCGGGAAAGCGCATGGTGACAATCACCGAAAGGAAAACCAAACCGGACTGGGCGCTTTTCCTGGAAGAGATTGCCAGCCAATACAACAATGCTGAAAAAATAACGCTGGTGATGGACAATTTGAATACGCACGAACCCGGCTCCCTGTATGAAACGTTCGCGCCGGAAAAGGCAAAAGCATTATGGGATCGCTTTGAATTTGTTTATACCCCGAAACACGGGAGCTGGCTGAATATGGCAGAAATAGAGTTGAACGTGCTCACTGGCCAATGTCTGGACAGAAGGATTGACGATATCGAGGTCGTCAGGAAAGAAGTGCGGGCATGGCAAGAAACGCGAAACAATAGAGACGCTAAAGTAAATTGGCAGTTTACCGCCAAGGATGCACGGATAAAGCTGGCACGTCTCTACCCGACACTTAATAGTTGACGAGACACTACGCGTCACCCTGCTTCTATTAATCGAATTAAAGAATTTTGAAATATCAAGATGTGTGAAGAAACGATTCGGTTTGTGAGTATACAGGGCTGCCACATGACCTCCAGGCAGCAAGTGAAAATAATAACAAGGTGGCGACCATTTCTTTTCTATTGCCGCTTTGACCTCTTTCCCAAGCTTCACAGACTCTTTCGAGGGTTTAAAAATCCACAGGTCTGGCTTCAGTTCGTATTTTTCTATCCATAGAGGGTAAGAGAGGGGAGGCATGCATGTTTCTCGGTATTATCAAGTAGAATGAAACCAAGTCCGAAAGTTTCATTACTATTTCAACCACCTTTAGCCCATAATAGAGCAGCTTCGCGACGGCTGAACCAGTCTTAATCGACTCTCGGACTAGGTGGTGATAATTATGTTTCTTCATAATTACACCTCCACTGTTTGTACCCAGCTCACCTAGTACATTGTATATGTTAAAGTTTCGGATAAAGCCGTTTTAGTTTTATTCGCGCATCATCTGTTCTAAACTGCCAATCAACCTTAGTCTG
>MQUF01000017.1 GCA_001914235.1 Desulfobulbaceae bacterium DB1 | reverse complement strand
CCATGCTGTAGCAGGTAAAAAAGAAGACCTTGTAGCTCAAGGTTTTGGTTGCGGCAAATAGTTGCTCCGTCTGCTCGACGGACAGGATGTCAGGGATTCTGGATGTCTTGGGAGGCTTGATCAGGGGGATATCTTCCCAGGGTTTGTTCAGTACCCCGGAATAGAAGAACTTCAGGCCGTAGAGGTCGAGCTTGACCGCGCTCCAGGAATGCGTGTCCAGGAGTTCCGTGAAATAGTCGAGCAACTGGCCGGAGTTGAGGTTGTCAATCCTGCAATCGAAATAGTTGCCGATACGCCGGATCGCCCTGGCGTAGGCGTCGATGGTCTTGGGCTGCAGACCGCCCAGTTTGAGGCATTTCAGGTGTTTCTGATACTGCTTGTTGAAGAGGGAATCTTGTGGCATGGTGGTGTTCATTGTAACCTCCTTGGTAATAGTTGATGCGGCGGCCTCGCCTTTGCTCCGCCACTCTCTACTTATTACCGTATGCCGTGAGATTACAACATGTTAATGATGGATAAACAAGCTCGCTCGTGACTCGTCTGCCGCGTAGCGGCTTCGTCCAACATATCTGATTTACGCTACTATGTTCAAGACAAGTTGTCAGGTTATAACCACTCGTACCCGTTTTCACCGGACGATATGCACATAGCCAATGTGAGCGATACCACCTTAAATTCTCATAACGGCTTTATATCGATGAAAAATTTCGTCCTAGATGAGGATAACGATGGCGTAACCGACACGGCGGACTCTTGTCCGTCTACCCCAAGCGATGAGACCCTTTATGCTAAAAGCCATGGATGCTCAGATGAACAATTTGGACAAATGGTACCAACGCTTATAAGTCCTATTGAAAACGAAATGGTATTTGTGGGAAATTCAGACAGTGGATGGCAGGAGACGAAGTATTCATGGCTGGCACTCAAGGCTCCATTGGGATCTTTAGATGAGAAATATTGCCTCACTATCGAGGAGGACATAGCTTACGGAGGGCGAACGATTTGGGATGAGTGCAACGAGACTGCAACAGATTCCTTAACCTTGCCAGAACCTCCTTATGCTAACGGAGAATTAGGGAGAAACAAAAGGTACTTGTGGACGGTCAGAGCCTATAATAATTATTGGGATGAGACCCGTGGAGAGCAGGTTAGCTGGATGAGCGGCACACCAGTAAAGAGGAGCTTTGCTACCTACAGCACCCTAAGAGAATTATCGCTGCTATACGCCAAGGAGGACTACTACGACGAAAGTCTTCAATACCAGTCGGGCCTGTAAAGAATTTTGTGTAAATGGTTTTCATTTTTAATTTTCAATATGCAGGCATTCTGTCGCCGAACAAGATTGAAAAGCGGTTCAAGGCAGCCTTCCAGTCTCTGATTGGCATAGTCCATTTTTTGGCGATATTGTTCAGCGCCATGTAAAGCAGTTTAAGCATCGACTCGTCATTGGGAAATGAACCCCGGTTCTTGGTAACTTTGCGCAGTGACATGTTCAACGACTCAATAGCATTGGTGGTATATATCACCTTGCGTATCTCGGGCGAATACGCAAAAAATGGGGTGATTCTTTCCCAATTTCTTCGCCAGGATTGGCCGATGGACGGATGCGTTTTGTCCCATTTTTCTTCAAAGGTCATCAGTTCCATTTCGGCCTGCTCGGCTGTTGGCGATTGGTAAATGGCCTTGAGATCCGCAGCCACCTCTTTGCGCTGTTTCCATGAGACATATTTCAGGGAATTGCGCACCATGTGGACGAGACAGAGCTGGACCTGGGTGAAGGGGAAAACCGTCTCAATGGCTTCAGGAAAACCCTTGAGGCCATCGACGCAGGCAATGAAAATATCCTGCACGCCACGGTTTCTTAGCTCAGTCACTACCTGCAACCAGAACTTGGCGCCCTCGTTTTCGGCAACCCACATTCCCAGGACATCCTTGACGCCGTCCATGGTGATGCCAATAGCCAGATAGACCGCCTTGTTCTTAACATGCCCATTGTCGCGCACCTTAACCCGGATAGCGTCCATGTAAACAATGGGATAAATGGGGTCCAACGGGCGATTTTGCCAAACTTTAACCTCGTCAGCAACGGCATCGGTGACCGTTGAAATCAGGGTGGGAGAGACATCAACTCCGTAAATGTCTTCCAAGTGCCCCTGAATCTCCCTGGTAGTCATCCCTCGGGAGTAGAGAGAGATAATCTTGTCGTCAAAGCCGGGAAAGCGGGTTTGCCCTTTGGGAATGATGACCGGATCGAAACTGCTGTCGCGGTCGCGCGGGACCTCAATCGGCATTTTACCGAAGTCGCCCTTGATGGTCTTTGCAGAGTTACCATTTCGGGCATTACCGCCTTTGGTGACGATGGTTCCATGTTTTTCGTGGCCCAGGTGGACGGTCATTTCCGCCTGTAACGCCCGCTCCAGTAAGGCCTTGGTGAGCTGCTTGAGCAGCCCGTTTTCACCGATCAGTTCTTCGGGCTTCTGGTAATTGTAGTCGGCAAGTAAACGATCCAAAATTTCTTTATCAATGGCCATATGAGCTCCTTTTTAAAGGGTAGTTTTTTGACTTACTCAGTCATAGCCATTTACACAAACTATTTTACACCCTCTACCAGTCTGTTTTCTCCATAAATACTAACCTCCTCTCAGGAACTATCCCCGCAGATTCTGATTTCTACCTTTATCTTAAAGACAACGCGAATTTGTATGGCAGTATCTTCGAGGCTGATGGCCGGACACTTATTTCCTATTGGTTTGACTCAAGCTGGGGCGACAATCTCGGCCAGGATTCAGCCTTTAATACAGTCTATGACATGAACCCAGGGCCGGATTCTGATGGCAAGTTCGAGGTTGTTTCCGCCGGTGACGAGGAAGGTTCACAACGGGGCACTTACAATACCAATGCCTATTATTTCTCCTATGATGCCCTGAATGATTCGATTGGCAGCGCGGTGACCCTGACGCAATGGGTTGATTATTTGAAAGCAGTGCGTGACCATTATCAACCGATTGACCGATTGACCATCTTCACCCACGGCAATTATGGTCTTATTCATCTTTCCGACAATGCGGTGCTTACATACAAGACCGTAAGTAATCCCGATCATGAACATTATAAACAGTTGAAGCGTCTTAAGGATGAGGGAATCCTTGCCCCTGGTTCGCACATACTTCTTTTCAGTTGCCTGGTCGCTGGCGATGATGACGGAAAGAAACTTGTGCAAAAGATTGCCGAACTGACAGGCGCCTATATCCATGCCAATAGCGAGTACACTGGCAATATGGTTTCGGATTCTGACCTTGGGACACTGTACACCATGGATGGGCCGGGTGCCGACTGGGATCTTAATATTGAATGCGACAGCTCCGGCTGTGACGACAAGGCAACATATGTAATGCTGGAAAGTCCATCAAAAGGGGAAACCGATGTTGACCCGGATTACATCAATTTTGGATGGAAACCCGTCGATGGAGCTTCTAGCTATTGCTTTAACTTGAAGGGAACAAACGCTGTCACACTGATCTGGGATGACACGAACGGATGCGGGCTTTCTGCCGAAACTTTCCAGGCGGCGAGCCTTGATCCTGGCAAAGCCTACCACTGGAGCATCCGGGCCATGGATGCCTCGGGGAAAGTGTTGCAGGCAAGCGAGTGGTGGAGTTTTACTACAATCGCTGATACGAGCGAAGAACTGCCAACACCAAACATCCTCTCGGCCCAATACATCCCCAACAAATGTTGGAACTATATTACCTGGAATGCTGTGGGTACGCCGGATGATGGGGTTTATTACAAGATGTACTGGGGTACGAGCAGCGACGTTACCGATAGCAGTGAGCTTGCCGCTCCCACCACAACAACCGACTATGGACACACCGGCGTGCTCCCTGGCTGGACTTATTATTACCGGATCATGGGGGTTGCAGCCGATGGCCGTGAGTCTGTGTTGTCTGACGTGGTTCCTGTATCGGTGCCTGCGGATGCTGCTCAAAATTGCCCTCTCTCCTCCCTCCCCGACACCGGCCAAACCATCTGCTACGACAACTCCACCTCCATTCCCTGTCCGCAGCCGGGTGAACCTTTCTTCGGCCAGGACGGCAATTACTCCATCAACCCGCCCGCCTACACCGATAACGGCGACGGCACGGTGACCGACAACGTCACCGGGCTGATGTGGCAGCAGGGGGACAACGGCTACACCAATTGGTACCAGGCCTCCGGCACCGCCGATGCGACTTACAACCCCAACGGCGCGGTGGATGTCTGCGGCGATCTCACCCTCGGCAATTACACCGACTGGCGGCTGCCCGGTAAAAAAGAGCTGGTGGGGCTGGTGGATTACAGCCGTCCTTACCCGGGTCCGACCATCAATACAACGGTTTTTCCTAACACAAAATCGTCCGTTTACTGTTCGTCGTCCACCTACGCCGGCTATCCGGACAGCGCGTGGTACGTCCACTTCGGCGATGGCTACGTCGGCTACTACCTTAAGTACTACAACTACGTGCGGTGCGTTCGCGGCGGACAGTGAGTCGGGGATTTGGTCCTTTGGTCTGATTGGTCCGATTGATTGGTTGGGTGCCGCGCTGGGATTCCGGCGCGGCATGGGGGGTGTAAATCATGGCGCGATATGAAAATCTGCCCATCTTCCGCAAGGCCATGGAGCTTGCGGTGGAGGTGGAAACAGCGGTGCGGGATTTTCCCCGCTACCACAAGTACGCCATCGGCGCCGACCTGCGCGATCTGGCGCGGCACCTCTACTCCCTCATCATCCGCGTCAACTCCCAGGCGGACAAGGTGGCAAGCCTCACCGAGCTGCGGGACAAAAGCGAGGAGATGAAGGCCATGATCGTCATGGCCAAGGAGATCAAGGCATTTAAAGGTTTCAAGGAATTCGAGCGCCTGGCAATATCGGCGACGGAAATAAGCAGACAGAGCGAGGGTTGGTTGAGGAATCAGAAGAACAGCAGGCCGGAATCCCAGGCGCCTTCGGGCGCCAGGGAGCGCGCTTAAGATCACTGTGCGCCCGCTCCGCCCGTCCGTCGTGGTCGGGCATGAGCGTGCAGCGGACCGTACCTTCGGGATCGTTCCGTGAAGGGCCCTTGCAAAGGGCCGTCAAGTGAGCGGGTACAACGTCCAATTACTGGTCGTCGTCCACCAACGCCAACAATCCGAACAACGCGTGGAACGTCAACTTCAACAATGGCAACGTCAACAACAACAATAAGAACAACAACAACTACGTGCGGTGCGTTCGCGGCGGAAAGTGATCACGGCGGCCTGTTCGGCTTCCCTTCCCTGTATGCGGCCTATCTGGCCTGCCGGAAGCGGAAGCGCAAGACCGCCAATGCCTTGCGCTTCGAGGTTGATGTGCTGGAAAACCAGCGAAGCCTGGGGGAAGAGCTGTCTTCCGGTTCCTATCGCCCGTCCCGCTCTGTCTGCTTTGTTACCTCGGTGCCGAAACTGCGGGAGATTTTTGCCGCCGATTTTCGCGACCGGGTGGTGCATCATCTGCTCGTGCCCCGGCTGGAGGCGATTTTCGAGCCGAAGTTCATTTTCGATTCCTACGCCAACCGGGTGGGCAAGGGCTCCCATGCCGCGGTGCTGCGGCTTGCCGCTTTCATGAACCGGCTCACCGGAAACGGCCGCCGGCCCGGCTGGTTCATGCAGCTTGACATCAAGAGTTTTTTCATGAGCATCGACCGGGAGATTTTGTTTGCCATCCTCCGCCGTCATGTCGGCGCGCCCATTCTCCTTGGTCTGGCCCGGACGATTCTCGACGCCGACTGCACGGCCAATTACCTGGCCAAGGGCGACCCTGCCCTGCTCGGTCAGGTGCCGCCGGGCAAGTCGCTTTTCCATGTCGGGCCCGGTAAGGGGCTGCCCATCGGCAACCTGACCTCGCAGTTTTTCGCCAATGTCTATTTGAACGAGCTGGACCAGTTCGTCAAACATGAACTGAAATGCCGTTTTTATCTGCGCTACGTCGATGATTTCATCCTGTTGCATGAAAGCCCCGAAATGCTGCTGGCCATGCGGCGGCGCATCAAAGCCTTTCTCGCCGACCGCCTGGCCCTGGAACTGAAGCCCGCTCCTCCGGTGTGCAAACGGGTGAGCGAGGGTTCTGATTTCCTGGGCTACATCGTCCGGCCGGATTATCTGCTGGTGCGCAACCGGGTGGTGGGCAACCTCAAGGACCGGCTGCGGCGCTTCCGCGCTCGGATGGTGGTTGACGGGGCCATCGGCCGCGACAGATACACCGCCCTTCATCTGCGCCGGGAAACCATCGTGGAACTGCGCCAGGTGCTGGCCTCCTACCTCGGCCATTTTTCCCATGCCAGCGCCTTTCGACTTATCCGTTCCCTGTGGGCGAGGCACCCCTGGCTGGCTGATCTGTTCGCGATTGACCAACTGGGGCGGCTGCATCCCCGTTATGAACCCCTGGCGCCGCGTACCTTGGCCGAACAGTATGCCTGGGCGCTGCACCGCTGTGCCGGATGTCTCCTCTTTTTTCAGGTCGGCCGCTTTATCGAGTTTTTCGGCGAGCAGGCGGAACGGGCCGTCGCCCTTTTCGGCCTGAAAATAAGGGGTGAGAGCCGCCCCAGCCTTGGCCCCTGCTGCGGCTTTCCACTGGCGCGGCTGCGAAAATGTAAAAAAGAGGCCCTGCGCCGGCGGCTGTCCTATGCCGTCATCGGCGAGGCCGGCCAGGCCGCCAAGCGTTTGAAGCGGCGGGTGCTGACCGAAAAGGTGATGTTTGGTGGCGACCGGCCTGTTCCGCTTGCGGCATGAAGCCGGGTATTGCGTATTCGGTGTCGGCATGGGAATGCCGACCTACGAGTTCGCCGTGCATGTTGCCGTAGGGCGGCATCCCTTGCCGCCAGAGGTTGTAATCCCGTAGGTCGGCAAATCATTGCCGACGCTGCCCTGTATTGATAATAAGGAGAGAGAAATGAAAAAAACGATGACAACGAACCAAACCATTTTTACCCTTCGCCGGGCCTTCATTGCCGCCTGCTGCACCCTGCTGCTCGCAGTCGCCCCGGCCCTGGCCGGCGACTTTACCCCCAATGAAGACGGCACGGTGACGGACAACGCCAGTGGCCTGATGTGGCAGCGAGAGGACGACAACATAACCCGCGCCTGGCAGCAGGCCCTGGATTACTGTGATGATCTTGTCCTGCCGGTGGATGGAGGCTATGACGACTGGCGGCTGCCGAACATCAAGGAGCTTGAATCCATCACCGACGACAGCCGCTATAACCCTGCCATTGATCCGGCGGTCTTTCCTAACGCAAATACGTCCCATTACTGGTCGTCGTCCACCTACGCCGGCAGTCCGGACGGTGCGTGGTACGCCGACGTCGGCTACGCCTACTATCCGGACGACGAGTGGTACGTCGACTCCTCTCCGTCCTACGCGTGGCACGTCAACTTCTACGGTGGCAGCGTCGGCAGCTACAGTAAGCACGGCAGCTACTACGTGCGGTGCGTTCGCGGCGGACAGTGAGATGGGGATTTGGTTATTTGGTCTGATTCCCGCGTTGGCGGACAGGAGGAGTGGAGGAGTGGGCCATGCCCGCGATTTTTCCCAGAGTCAGGGGAGATATCGCCTGATGTCCAAGGCGCCATGGAAGACACCTAAAATATCGATCACTCCTTCATGTCGTATCAGGTACGCGATCCGGTAATGGCCATAAAGCAGGACTCGTATGTCACCTTCCTGCTCTGAGCGGTATTTGTGACCAAGCTCTGGGAACTCCCGCAGCATCTGTGCTTTGTCGTAGATACCGACAATCACCTTTTGCGCGGCGGAGGGATTGTCGCCGGCGATGTAGTCATGGATATCCCGCAGCCATCGCTCGGCTTCCGTGGTCCATCTCAGCTTTGCCATGTGCGAATCCGGTGCGCCAGCTCTTCATCGGTGATCACCCGTCCGGATCGGGCGTCATTGAGACCCCGTTCGATCATTCTTTCAAAGGCGAGTTCCCGCATGATCTCTTCATAGGTGGCGTCATCCGGTTGGGACATGAGAATTTCCGTTATTTTTTCCTTTACCGTTTGCATGGGGTGAGCTCCTCCAGTAGGGGTAAATTCGGGGACAGTATATTGGAATTCCTCCTGTCCGGCTCCATAGGAGATACATAGTATGTAGCATATCAGGGCTCATTTTTCATCTTTTTTGCGGTAATTCGGGGAATATTAGGGGTCTGTCCCCGAATTTCCCATGAGTACGGCTACTACTGAAGTAAAAGGTGTTATCTGAGTAGAAAGTACCGCCACTTCTCCGTTTCGCGGCCTGATTTCCTGTGACGATTGGCAAAATGGGAAAATGTGCCAGGAGGGGCGAGGAGGGCAATGCAATACACTCAAAGAGATGCTCAGCGGCGGTTGATTTCTCCCTGCGCCCTGTCCTGGATATATCTGGTTCCTTGCCGGAGGGCGTTTTCCGCCCGGACCAGCTCCCGCCCCAGGTAGGCGGCATGGTCAAGGCGTGAGACGAGTTTTTTTTCAATCAGGTCGGCGCAGAGAGTGGCGCTGTCCTTCCCTTCAATGATGTGCGCCAGGGCGCCGCTGTTTTTGTAATGTTCCACCCTGAGCGGGTTTTTTCGGCCGCTGTTGGTCAGAATGATGAAGTAGCCTTCGGGGTCAAGTTGCAGATGTTGGGCAGGCCGTGCCTCGATGGGGTCGATGAGACTGACGTGGAGGGCGGCGCTGCACGGCTCGTGGGGGAGAAGACCAAGGGAATGAACTTTTTGGGCCGGCAGATTGGGGTCGGCGCAGTCCAGCAGGTTGTGCACCGTGATCTGTGCGCGGAAATGCTCCACCGCGGCGGCCGGCAGATTGCGCAGCACCGGCCGCGCGCCGCGCGCTTCGATGATGCGTTGGTTTACGTCTATACCGTTTGCCGCCAGCTTGAAGATGGCGTCGGCCGGCCGGTGACCGGCGATTTCCTTGCCCAGTATTGCCAGATGGCGGATAAAGGGATTGCTGATGAGATTCTTGACCACGTATTCCACCCCGATGTTTTCCGTGGTCAGGGTGCCGGTGATGGCAATCGAGGCGAACGCGCTGAAAAAGCTGTCGTCCATTGCGAGGGTCTCACCCACCAGCAGAAGGGCAATGGCTGACCTGGGATTGCGCACCGCGTAATCCCCCGGCTGCACCGGCCAGGCAAGGTCGACAAATTCCGTTGCCGGGATGGAGGCGGCGCCGGCCGGTTCGCCGACACGTCCGTCCTTGCCGTGAAGCAGCAGGTCCATTTGCTGGTTGAATCTATTGAATGCCGGAACCGGCAGGCAGGGTCGGCAGCCCAGTCAATGGTGGAGATCCGCCCTGCGTGCGCCGTCGATCCATTCGGAAAAATCGTTTTCAGCGGCAACCAGCTCCGGGGCGTCCTTATCTTTTTCAATGTCGCGGATGACGGTCAGAATGGCGGCCATCATGTCTCCGTGCAGGCAGGAACAGGTGCGACACTTGTCATGACGGATGATTTCGGCAAATGCCTGGTGAACCTGGCGGATGGCCGCGATCTTTTCCTGGAAAACGTCCATGATGTTTTTCTCTTCCCTCCGGCCACGCTTCATCCGCGTGCGCAACAAGAAACCGTTAAGCATCCTACGGCTTGCAGCCGGAAAACAGTGCGCCCACGGTGGAGGGTGAAGTGCGAAAACCGGTGATGCCCTGGCAGGCCACCTGACAAAAACCCGCCTCTTCCATGGTTTTCAACTGATCCCGCACCGGGATCGTGCCGCCTATTCAGTGCGACCAGGATTCGGCGCTTAAACTCATCCTGTCCGGCAGGTCTTTTTCCAGAACAACATCGGCAAACTGGAGGCGGCCGCCTGGTTTGAGCACCCGCTGGATTTCGGCGAAACATTTTTCCTTGTGCGGGCTGAGGTTGATGACGCCGTTGGAGATGACGACATCAAAAAAGTCATTTTGATAGGGAATGGTTTCCCCGTTGGCGACTTGAATTTCAAAGTGATCAATTGCAGCGCGGCAAAGATTTTCCCTGGCCTGATGAGCCATGGAGTCTGTCAGGTCGATTCCGCACACCAGGCCGTGTTTGCCGACAAGGCGGGCGGCGACGTACATGTCAAAGCCCGCGCCGCAACCGAAATCAAGCACCCGATCACCGGACGTGACAATGCCGAGGGAAAAGGGATTGCCGACGCCGCAGAAGGACTGAAGCAGACCGGCATGGGCCTGGGAGATGACAGCCGGGTCATATCCGAGTTTCTCCGCCCCTTCCCGGCCGGTGGGATAACGAAAGAAACCGGCGGCGGAACAGGAAACCCCGCTGTATTTCCCGCGTATCGCCTCCCTGATTTTTTCACAATCTTCCGGGGAAAGGTGTTTTGCGCTCACCACTGTTGTTTGCCGACAGCCTCCGGCGTCGGTTGCCGGCGGTCAGGTGGAAGGCTGCGGGAGTATGGGAACGAGTTTGTCCATCTGATTTGCCTCCTCCGCCTCTTTTCGTATTGCCGGTCGATGACGGAAAATTGCTGATTGGGGGCACTCATGCACCTTGGTTTCAATTCAATCCACGATTCGTAAATCCCAAATCCGCAATCAACAACAGGGTCCGGCCTTGCGGATTTCCTCCGTGGTCTGGTCGGCAAATTGTTTAAAGTTCTCGGCAAACATCCCGGCCAGTTTGCCGGCCTGGGCGTCGTAATCGTCGCCATTGGGCCAGGTGTTGCGGGGCTGCAGGACCTGGTCCGGCACACCCGGGCAGCGGGTCGGCACATGCAGGCCGAAAAAAGGCTCCGGATGAGTGGGAATCTTGTCCAGGTTGCCGTCCAGCGCGGCGTTGATCATGGCCCGGGTGTGGGCAATGGACATGCGATGGCCGGTGCCGTATGGCCCGCCGGTCCAGCCGGTATTGATCAGCCATGCCTGGGTGTCGTGCCGTTGCATTTTTTCGCCGAGCAGTTCCGCATAGCGCATGGGGTGGAGGGGCATGAACGGAGCTCCATAGCAGGCGCTGAACACCGGCGAAGGCTCGGTAACTCCCTTTTCCGTGCCGGCCACCCGGGCCGTGTAGCCGGAAATGAAATGGTACATGGCCTGCTCCCTGGTCAACCTGGCCACCGGCGGCAGAACACCGAAGGCATCGGCGGAAAGAAAGATGATGGTTTTCGGGTGCCCTCCCCTGCCGGTTTCGCTGGCATTGGGGATGGCGGAAATATGGTACGAACCCCTGGTGTTTTCGGTAAAGGTGTCATCGTCAAGGTTAACCCGGCGAGTGCAGGCGTCCAGGGAAACATTTTCCAGAATGGTGCCGAAGCGTCTGGTGGTGGAAAAAATTTCCGGCTCCGCTTCCGCGGATAAATGTATCAGCTTGGCGTAGCAGCCGCCCTCAAAGTTGAAGATGCCGTCATCGCTCCAGCCGTGTTCGTCGTCGCCGATCAAGACGCGCGAGGCATCGGCGGAAAGGGTTGTTTTGCCGGTGCCGCTCAGTCCGAAAAAGAGGGCGGTATTGCCTTCCGGGCCGATATTGGCGGAACAGTGCATGGGGAGGATGTTGTTTCCTGGTAAAATATAGTTCATGGCGGAGAAAATAGACTTTTTGGTTTCTCCGGCATAGCTGGTGCCGCCGATCAGGATCAGCTTTTTTTTGAAATTGGCGATGATGAATGTTTCCGAATTGGTCCCATGCACAGCCGGGGATGCGTGAAAGCCGGGAACATTGATGACGGTGAACTGCGGAACATGTCTTTGCTGCTCTTCCCTGGTGGCCTGGATGAACATGTTGCGGGCAAAGAGGCTGTGCCAGGCGTACTGGGTAATGATGCGCACCGGCATCCGGTATTTGGGGTCAGCTCCGGCAAAGCAGTCCTGCACATAGAGATCCTGGGTCTGCAGGTGCAGGGTCATTCGTTTATGCAGTTCATCAAAACTGGCCGGCGAGAAGGGCACGTTGGTTGTTCCCCACCAGATATCTTTTTCGGTTGTTTTGTCCTTGACGATGAATTTGTCCCGGGCCGAGCGGCCGGTGTGATGGCCGGTACGGACAACGATCGGTCCGAGATGGGAGAGGCGTCCTTCGCCGCGAATAAGGATTTTTTCATAGAGGATGGCGGTGGGGAGGTTCCAGAAAACTTCTCCGAGATTGTTGAGTCCGTGATGTTCCAGGCCGTATTTGCTGTGATTGCGGCATTCCTTGTTTTTCATAACGAGCTCCGTGTATGATTGGCCAATTGTTTTTGTCAATTGTCTGTGTGAGGCGTCATTGTCAGCCGCCGCTGTATTTGACGAGATACCCCTGCCGGGTCAACTCCGCAAACAGGGTGTCCCGGTGATCCCCCTGGATCTCTATGATGCCGTTCTTCACCGTCCCGCCGGAACCGCATTTCCGCTTGAGCTCTCCGGCCAGTGCGCGCAGGGAGTCGGCAGCAAGCCCCAGTCCTGAAATGAGGGTTACGCCTTTGCCCTTGCGGCCTTTGCTTTCCCTGGAGATCCGGACGATTCCATTGCCCGGGGCGGACGTCCTGCTGCCGCGGCAGAGACAGGCGGCGGATGGTTGTCCGCACGCCGGGCACATTCTGCCGTGCTCGGTTGAATAGACGAGACCTGCGTTATCTTTCTTCTTTTCCTTCATGGGATCGTTTTCCTGGTGATCATCATATCATTGTTCCGGGGGAATGGATAAGAGAAATATTCGTCTCGGACCGCTTGGCCGCGCCTGCAAAGAAAAAGCCCGCATTGACGCGGGCTTTGTTTCCGGTTGGGAAACGATTCGACACGGCATTGGCGCTTTAATGCACGTGCTTGATAAGCTGCTCGTTATATTCTTCCAGAGCTCCTTCCATGAAGTTTTCGTCCAGGTAATCCATGTATTCCTGGATGTCATGCAGCGTTACCTCGCCCTCCATCTCCTCCGACATGGCAATCTCAATGAATTCGCGTTCCAGGGTTGTCAGGTTTTCATTCATCATAAGATCACCTCCTTCCTGATAAAACAATAAGGATGAAAAAGACTATTGTCACCGGCGGGAGAATGACGGTGCTGAAGGGACGGCATGTGCATATTTTCAGCATGCGGCCGGCGGCGGGGTCAGGACCCGGACCGATTTTTCCGGCGCGACCGGTTCGGATGTTTTGTTGGCATTTTTTGGGGAGATGCCCTTTGGTTTTCCGTGATGGTGTAGCCCAGGCCGGCGCACTCCGGGCATTCCTCCCAGGTTACGACGAATCGGCTGACACCCTTGAAGGTGCTCAGTTGGCCCGTACCGTTGCAGAGATCACATGGTTTTTTCATGGTCGAAGAGAAGCGGTTCTTGGCGGGTTCGTTGCCGCAACCAGTTGATGGAACGCCGAATAGGGCCGCGGCCGGCCAGCCAGCGTTCAAAACGAAATTTGCCGGGAAAATCAATGAGCATCAGCCCGATGACGATGGTAAGCAGGCCCTGGCCGGGCAGGACCAGCATGATGATACCCATCAAAATAAAAACATATCCGACAAGATTTTTGCTGATAAGCAGTATTGCCCGCACCAGGGGATGGTGTTTTGCCCAGGGGAGCCGATGTCTTTTGGTGTTGGAAAAGTAGTCGGCGGGGATGCGCGCCACCATAAAGGGGATGGCCAGCAGGGTTCCCAGGAAGGTGACCAGGGAAAAGGCGGCGGAGCAGAAAATGATTATTTCGTTGCTCTTGAAAAATTCCAGCATATCATTGGCGATTTTGCCGCTTAGTCGTTTGATGAACCTTCCGTCGCAGGATAGAAAAATGATTTCCGGAATCGTTTCCACCCGAAGTTCCTTGGCCACACCTCTTGCCTTTTTGCCGTTTCATCAGGGAAAATCAGTGAATGGCCTGATCCTTTGCTGATGGATGTCATCGAGCAGGCTTTCCGGACGATTGAGGAACTCTTCCGACAGTTTCTGGGGGTCGAAAAATTCCTTGTCATAGGGGGCGATCAGGTTGAGTTGCTCCCACCTGGTCAGATAATATTGAATGATCTCGGGAAGCTGGCTGATGACGGTCTGCTCCGGCGAGGGATCGACAAAGCTCGATTGCCGCAGTTTTTCCGTGGAAAGGGTCTGGGCCTCGTAAAAGCTCTTCATGAACATCAACTCCGGGGGCATGCGGGCGTCAATGCCGATTTTGATCAGCAGTCTGGTCATTTTTTTCAGGCAATTCGCGCCGAAGCGGGCCATGGGGTAGGGGAGGTAGATTTCCTTTGGCCGCGGCAGTTGCAGGTAGTTGCGGATGGTCAGGATAAGCCGGTCCAGCCTCACCGGAGAGGAATCGACCAGATGAAAGGTCTGTCCTGAAAATTCAGCCCGCCGGGACAGGATGTGGCGGACAAAGAGCGGAATTTTTTTCGCGTTGGTGTATGAATGGCGGGTTTCCCTGGCGGTAAAAAGCACGGGCATTGACTGGTCGACAACGGAATAAAGCAAGCGGTGAAAACCTTGAATTTTGTGGTCATGCTTGCCGTAAACAATGGCGAGACGGATGATGGTGTAATCAAGGCCCTCGGTCCGGTGAAGATGAGCCAGGGTCTTTTCGCTCATCAGTTTGGATTTGGCGTAATTGCTCATCTCCGCCCGCAGGGGGCGCTGCTCGGCTTCGCTGAGGTTCTCCCCGGCCGGCAGCACCGCGGCTGAACTGAAAAAGATGTAAGGAATCCCCAGGGCGGCCGCCGCCTTGGCCAGATTGATGCTTCCCAGGTAGTTGATTTCAAATGATATTTTCGGGTTGCTGTCAATACCGGCGATTGCCGCGTTGATAATGAAATCAGGACGACAGCTTGTGAAAAAGTTTTTTATGTCATTTGAATCCCTGAGGCTTAGCTGTTTGCTGTTGGGGGCCAGAATGTCGAATCCCCATTTTTTCTTGAAGGAATATACAAGGGCACCGCCCACCAGGCCGGAGCCGCCGACGATGATGCCGAACTTGTTTTGCGGGGAGTTGTTTTCTTCGATCATGTCAGTCCGCGGGAAGCAGTTGTTGTGTTGGTTGTGGATCGAAATGAATCAATGCCGATTGTGTTCATGCCCGATATCTTACAACAGGAATGGTATAAATTCCCAAAAAAAATGGCGGAGTCTCTGCCTGATGTTCGTAAATTAAATAGAATCAATATGTTATCCTTTGTGATCACCCCCGAATCCTCCGCATATCTTCTTGCATCCGGCAAAGGTCTTATGGTACAAGATACCTGCATTCGACTGTACGAAAATGATGATGGGCTAATCCCGCACGGTGAGAATATTGAAGAGTGAAAAACTTCCTGTTGCGCAGCCGAAAAAACGGCGCAATACGCCAAAGAAAACGGCAAAAGAGCGATTACTGGAATTCTGGAATGTATTCGGCAAGGATGATGATGTGCTGATCACCATCAGTGCCGACCCTGATTCCCTGGCGAGTGCGCTGGCCATTAAAAGATTGCTTCGTTATCGCGTGAAGAGTGTCACCATCGGTTACGCCAACGAAATCCGCAGGCTTGCCAATCTGACCATGCTGGATCTGTTGAAAATTCCGGCGGAAAGGATGAAGAGCTTTAAGTCGGATAAGTTTTCCAAATATATCATTGTTGATTCCCAGCCCACCCATAATCCCTGTTTTGAAGATATCACCTTCAGCGCCGTGATTGACCATCACCCGGTCACCCATGGGTGGCAGGCCGATTTTGTCGACATTCGCCCTGAATACGGCGCCACCGGCTCCATGCTGGTGGAGTATCTTCGGGCGGCGGAGATGAAACCGTCTGTTGCGCTGGCAACCGCGCTTTTTTATGCCATCAAGGTGGACACCCAGAATTTCGAGAAAAAGGCACAGCTCGCCGACGCCATCTCTTTCCGCTACCTGTTTAATATCGCCAACCAGAATCTGGTCCGGAAAATTGAGCTGAGCGAGCTGCGGAAATCGGAACTTAATTATTTCAAAACGGCCTTTGCCGAAATGAAGATCAGCAAACATCGTCTTTATGCGCATGTCGGCAGGGTGCGGACACCGGATGTGCTGGTCATTATCGCCGATTTCTTTAAGCGGGTGCATGATGTTTCCTGGGTTTTTGTTTCCGGTATTCATGGGGAAAAGCTGGTGGTGATCTTTCGTTGTGACGGATATAAGAAGAATGCCGGAAGGCTGGCGGCCAAGACCTTCGGTGCGATCGGTTCAGCCGGCGGGCATCGGGAATCAGCCCGGGCCGAGGTGCCGCTGAAGAACCTTGACAAATCGGATCAGGATTTTACCACCAAGACCCTGCGCAAACTGACGGGAAAACATTTAGAGACGGTCTGATTGGATTCGTTCGCTTGGTTTCATTCGTCGTTTTGTTTACACCAATCAAGCCAACGGAACCAACCACCCAAAACAACCAGATCAACCGGACAAACCACATGAAACAGAAACCGAAAACCCTGGCGATGATCCTTGCGGGAGGGCGGGTTGACGAGCTGAATGTCCTCACCTGTTACCGGCCCAAATCAGCGGTTCCCTTCGGCGGCTTTGCCCGCATCATTGATTTTTCCCTGAGCAATCTCATGCATGCCGGGCTGGAGCGGGTGGCAATCCTCAGCCAGTATCGAAGTTATTCGTTGATCAACCACATCGGCATCGGCGCGGCCTGGGACATGATCGGCAAATATCGCGGCGTTTCCATTCTGCCGCCCTCAACCGGCTACGGCAACACCTCCTGGTATAAAGGATCTGCCGATGCCGTTTTTCAGAATGCTGATTTCATCCAGTACCACGATCCGGAAGAGGTGCTGATTCTCTCCGGCGATCATGTCTACCAGATGGATTATCAGGAAGTGGTCGACTATCATCGCAGCAAGGACGCCGACCTGACCATTGCCTGTCTTCAGGTTCCCATGGAAAAAGCGCATCGTTTCGGCCTTGCCGACATCGACAACGAGGACGGTGATCGGGGCGGCCGGGTTCTCCAGTACAAGGAGAAACCGGATCGCCCCAAATTCAACTGGGCCTCGCTCACCGTCTTCTGTTTTAAGCCCAAGGTGCTGCTCGAGATGCTGGCCGTCAATGCCCGGGAGGATGAATCCTTTGAGTTCGGTCGTGATATCATTCCCCGCATGATGTATGAAAAACGCAAGGTGTATGGTTTCAAATTTCGCGGCTACTGGGGCTATTCCCGTACCATTGAGGAGTACTGGCAGACCAATATGGATCTGCTCGGGGCGGAGCCGAAGATTGACCTGGAAAAATGGGGACTGCGCACCAATCTTGACCATCGCAATATCTGCGATTGCCAGCCGCTCAAGGTGGGGAGCAACGCGGCCATCCGTGACAGCCTGGTGTATAACGGCTGCATCGTTGAAGGGGAAGTGGAGCGCTCCATTCTTTTTCCCGGTGTTCATGTCAAAAAAGGGGCGGTGGTGAAAGATTCGGTGCTGTTTTTTAATGATGTTGTCGGCCGTGACGCCCGGTTGGAAAAGGTCATTTGCGATGTCAACGTCACCGTCGGCAACGAGGTGCGTCTCGGCCAGGAAGGCCCGGTGTCCGCTAAAGAGGTGACCGTGGTGGGCTGGAATAATTTTATACCCGACAAAGCACTTATCGGTTCCGATTGCACGCTTTATCCTGCATTAAGTCCGGAAAAATTGCTGCGGGAAATCAAAACAGGGGAGATCGTGCGATGAGAAAGGAAAATACCCTGGTGTTGATCCTGGCCGGCGGGGTGGGCAGCCGTCTCAATAATCTGGTCCAGACCCGGGCCAAACCGGCGGTGCCCTTCGGCGGCATCTACCGCATCATCGATTTTTCCCTGAGCAACGTGATGAATTCCGGCATGACCCAGGTGGGGGTGCTGACCCAATATAAACCGCTGTCGCTGATGAAGCATCTCGGCACCGGCGAGGCCTGGGATTTCACCGGCAGGAGCCGCGGGGTGAAGATCCTGCCGCCCCGCACCGGGGCACAGGATTCCGACTGGTACAAGGGCACGGCCGATGCCGTGCGACAGAATATCGATTTTATCAAGGCCCATCCCTCCAAGGAGATTCTGCTGCTCTCCGGCGACCATATTTACCGGATGGATTTTGATGATATGATCGGCTTTCACCGCCGCAAGGGGGCCGATGTCACCATCGGCATGATGGTGGTGCCGGAAAGTGAGATTCATCAGTTCGGGGCAGGGATCACCGACGGGGATGGACGGATTGTCGACTGGGAGGAAAAACCAAAGGTGGCGCGCACCAATCTCGCCTCCATGGGTATCTATGTTTTTGATACCGAATATTTGCTGCGGATGTTGACGGAAAACCGGGAGGAAATAGACTTCGGCATGCATCTCATTCCGCGGGCCATCGAGCAGGACAATGTTTTCGCCTACCCTTTTCACGGCTACTGGCGTGACGTCGGCACGGTGGAGGCATACTGGCAGACCAATATGGATATCATTCGCGAGGATTCGGGGATTTCTCCCGAGGACTGGGGCATCCGGCCGAATGTGGAGGCCGGGGTTTCCGGGGTTGCCGACCGGCCTCCGGCTCGTTTCGGTCCGGCCTCTGTTGTGAAAAATTCCATGATTTCAGCTGGTTGCGTGATAGATGGCGAGGTGGTCAATTCCGTGCTCAGTCCCGGGGTGCGGGTGGCGGCCGGGGCAAGCGTGCGGGATTCGATTCTCTTCCATGACTGCCTGGTTGAGTCGGGGGCAACTGTTGATCTGGCCATCCTTGATAAGCGGGTGCATATCGGCAGCGGCGCGGTTGTCGGTTCCGGAGAAGATAAGACCACGCCCAACAGCAAGTTCCCCAAGCATCTCTATACCGGCATCACCATGATCGGTAAGGAGGGGGTGGTGCCGCCCGGCGCGGTTATCGGCCGCAACTGTATTGTTGCTCCGTTGACCGCGAGCGAAGATTACCCATCGCTTTCCCTGGCGAGCGGCGAGACGGTTAACGCAGGCCGGCAATAAAGGGGCCCACCGCGTCAACTCCCTGTTCCTCCACCAGTTTGATGGTGCGGGTGCCGATGACGGCAATGTCCGCGCGGCCGATGAGCGAGTCGACATCATCCTTGCGGCTGATGCCGAATCCGACTGCCAGGGGGAGATCGGTGTTTGCCCGGCATCGTTGCATGTAGCTGTTGAATTCCTCGTCAAAGTCGGTCTGTTTGCCGGTGACGCCCTTTCTCGCCACACAGTAAATAAAGCCCCGGCCGAAGCGGGAAAGTTCCTGCATCCGTTCCGGGGTCGAGGTGGGGGCGAAGATCATGACCGGATCGATTCCGTATTGACGGGTCAGGGCAAAAAATTCCTCCCCCTCCTCCGGCGGCAGGTCCGGGATGATAAAGCCCTTGATGCCGATCTCCCGCGCCTCCTGGAAAAACTTCTCCACCCCGAATTTAAACAGGATGTTGTAGTAGGTCATGAAGAGAAAGGGGATCGGGTAGGTTGCGGATATTTCTTTTGCAAAATCAAGGCACTGCCGCACCGTGACGCCGTTGTCGATGGCGTCCTGATTGGCCTTGACGATCACCGGCCCATCCGCCATGGGTTCGGAAAAAGGAATCTGCATTTCAATGAGGTCAACCCCGCCGGACACCATCTGCTCGATAACCTGACGGTTGATCGCAAGTGAGGGGTAGCCCAGCACGATATGGGTCATGAGCAGTATTTTTTTCTCGGGATCAGCCAGAGCTGCCTTTATCTGACTGTTAAGCTCCATATTCTTTTCCTTTCTTTCTGATGAATTCCTTCCAGGATGGGTCGTCAAAGGCATGGGCGATGGTGAAGATGTCCTTGTCGCCCCGGCCGGACATGTTGATGATAATCGCCTCGTCACTGCCCATCTCTCCCGCCTCCTTGAAGGCCTGGACAAAGGCGTGACTTGATTCGAGTGCCGGAATGATCCCTTCGTTCTTCATGGTCATATCAAGGGCCGCCATCACCTCCCGGTCGGTGGCGGCGGCAAAGCGGACCCTGCCCTGCTGCCAGAGATCGGTGAGGATGGGCGAGACGCCGACGTAGTCAAGTCCGGCCGCCACGGAATGGGTGTCCGTCATCTGGCCGTCGCTGTTTTGCAGGAACATGGTTTTGTAGCCCTGGGCCACTCCGGCGGAGGCATCCCGTCCGGCAAGACGTGCCGCATGCCGGCCGCTGTCAAGTCCCTTGCCGCCGGCTTCAACGCCGATCAGTTCCACCCCGGCATCGTCCAGAAATCCCTGGAAAACACCCATGGCGTTGGAGCCGCCGCCGACACAGGCGTAGACCCTGCTCGGCAGTCGGCCGAACTGGTCAATAATCTGTACCCGCGCCTCCTTGCCGATAATGGACTGAAACCAGGCCACCATCTCCGGAAAGGGGTGGGGGCCGCACACCGTGCCCATGACGTAATGGGTGTCATCCATGCGGGTCACCCAGTCGCGGAAGGCCTCGTTGATGGCATCCTTCAAGGTTTTGGAGCCGGAGGTGACCGGCACCACGGTGGCGCCCAGCTTCTCCATCCAGAAGACGTTGGGGCGCTGGCGCGCCACATCCTCTTCTCCCATGTAGATGGTGCATGCAAAACCGAATTTGGCGGCCATGGTGGCAGTGGCCACTCCGTGCTGGCCGGCGCCGGTTTCGGCGATCACCCGTTTTTTGCCCATTTTCTTGACAAGCAGGCCCTGGCCCATGACGTTGTTGGCCTTGTGGGCGCCGGTATGGTTGAGGTCTTCCCGCTTGATGAATATCTGTCCGCCGCCGAAATGGCGTGACAGGTTCTGTGCATGGGTCAGTGGCGTCGGTCGGCAGGAGTATGTGCCCATCAGGGAGACGTATTCCTGCCAGAAAGCCGGGTCCGCCTTGGCGGCGGCAAAGGCATCATTTAATTCCCGGAAGGTTTCATACAGCACCTCCGGAATAAATGCCCCGCCCCACTCGCCGTAATATCCTCGTTTTGTTGTCTGGTTCATTGCCGCTCGGTTCTCTGATTCAGGGGTTTCGAATTTCATATTTTGCTTATTTGGGGGTACTATACCTCATTTATCCAAAAAAACAGCAGGCAATTTTCTTTTCGCAAAGACAAAGAGAAATCAGATGAAACGAAACGTCAAGGGGGGAAAGGCGGGAGCCGGGAAATGTCGCGCAACGGCGCGTAAGGCGATATTGTACCACGGAGATCACGGAGACGTGTGCTTGTCGACCTCCGTGTCTCGATGTGCTCTGCGCTCTCCGTGGTTTCTTCCGTTTTTTTCTGGTCCGTGCGGGTTTATTGAATCGTGAAACGGGACATCATTTCATCAAGCTGCCTGGCCAGATCGGCAAGACGCTCGGAGGCAGCGCTGATCTGGATGATGCCTTTGGTGTTGTCCGTGGTTCCCTGATTGACATGCTGGATGTTGGCGGACACCTCGCCGGTGCCGCTGGAGAGTTCCTCCAGGGCGGTACTGATGGAGTTGGTGCCGTCGTTGGCCTGGGCCACTGCCGCGGCAATTTCCCGGGCCACGGTGACCTGTTCGCTTACCGCGCTGGTGATCATGGCGGATGAGTCGTTTACCTGGCCGACAATCTCGGTGACCTCGGAAATAATCGATACCGCCTGCTGGGTGCCGGACTGCACGTCGTTGATGCGGGCGGCGATATTGCCGGTGGCCTCGGAGGTCTGACGAGCCAGTTCCTTGACCTCGCCCGCCACCACGGCAAAGCCCTTGCCCGCTTCCCCGGCCCTGGCCGCCTCGATCGTGGCGTTTAAGGCAAGCAGTTTGGTTTGTTCGGAAATTTCGCCGATCACCCTGGTTACATCGCTGATTTCCCCGGCAAGGTGGTCGAGGGCGGTAATCGCCTGGGTGGCGGCGCCGGCCTTGTCCAGCGCCGTTCTGGTGATTTGCGTGCCTTTTTCGGCGTTGTGGCCTATTTCGGCGATGCTGGCACTCATCTCTTCCGTTGCCCCGGCCGCGCTCTGCATGGACTGGGCGATCTGTCGCACCGTGTCGGTGACGTTCTTGGTATTGACGCTGATCTCCTCGGTTGCCCCGGCAATGGTGGCCGCCTGGGAGGAGATTTGCTCGGAGCTGGCTGAAAGCCGGGTTGAGACATCGGACAGATCCCTGGAAGAAGAGGTCAGCTCGTGGGCATTGGCGAGAATGCTTTTGACCAGGTCGCTGAGATTGTCGATCATCTGATTGAGCGATTTGCCGAAGGTGTCCATTTCCGAGGAAACGGTTACATGCTGGGTCAGGTCGCCGTTGCCGACAAGTTCAAGGATTTTTGTCCGTTTCAGCTGTTCGTCGCGCAGGGCGTTCAGGGCTGAACCCATGATGGTCAGCTCGTCGTCGATCCCTTTTTTGTAGACCTTGCAGTCCTTGCAGTCGCCGCCATCCTTGGCCTTGGGGCAGCTGGCCACCGCGGCAAAGGAGCCTGATTCCGTCCAGCACTGGGTTTCCTTGCCGTAGCTCGGGCATTCGGGCCGGTTGCACTGCATGATGTCGGAACAGGGCAACGCCTTGCCCATATTGAGAGTTGACGAGAGATCGCCCTTGCCCATTTTTTTGCAGAATTCCACCGCCTCCTGCAGGGGGCGGTTGACGACTATGGTGATGAAGCCGACCAGGCCGATGACAAAACAGATGGAGAAGAGGATCATGCCGATGACGACGTTCCGTTGCAGAACGGCAAGGGTTTTTTCCCCTTCTGTCTTGATATTGTCGAGGATGGCAAGCTGTTCGGAGATGTCCTGGCTGATGGTCATGACGCCTGTCGTCCTGCCGGTGTAGTCTTTTACCGGAAAGGCGGTTACGTAAAAGTTGCCGGACTGCTCGGAAAATGAATTTTCACGACCTTTGCTCAACAGCTCTTCCGTGGCCAGCGGCCCGGTCACTGCCGGATTGGTGCCCGCCGCCTGGACGAATTTGTTGCCGATCCGCGGATATTCCTTTTCATCCTGCAGGGTAGAGGCCACCGACAGCAGGTCGGCGTCGAGATAGATGGCGTAATCCACCACCTTGCTGGTCTTGCTCACCTTCATCAGGGCGTTGATGGGGTAAATGACCTCGTTGGAACCGAGATGCGCGCCGTCCTCATCGTTGATCGGAGCAATGCCGAAAATGATGAAGCCGCTCGGCACGATTTCAATGCCGATCAGGGCCTTGTGGGTTTCCCGGTTCACCTTCAAAACCGATTTGCGGAAGGCGGAAATGTCATCGGAAACATCCACTTCTTCTCCGTTGCGCACCGCCTGCCAGCCGTCCCGCCACAGTCGGACAAGACTGCGTCCGTTGGGCAGGTGAAAGTGGATTTGCAATGAATCCGCCCCGGTATGTTCGGTATAATCATCAATGACCGGTTCGAAATAGTCACGCAGCTGTTCGCGGGCCGCCTGGGCCATGGGGTCTTCTTCGTTGTCGATGTTGCCGGAAAGCGCCACTTCGTATGCCGCGACAACTTCAGGGTTGCCGGAGTAAAGTGCCGCCTCGTTCAATGCCTTTTTGGCAACCCGATCGATGGTATTGTTGAGTTCCCTGGTTTTTTCCGCAGCGGAAATCTTCAGCGCCTGAAACATGGTGCTGCGCGCATCCTTGATTTGATTTTCGATGTTGGTGGAAATCAGCCGGCTGACCAGCAAGGCGCCGATGGCGCCGAAAAGGATGAAAAAGAAAACCGTGGGGGCCGTGATCTTGGTTCTGATTGTCATGACGTTTCCTTTGTGTCAATCCTGTGAAGCAAGCAATGGAATGTTTTTGAGGGCGGCATTATTCCGGCTGCCGGAAAGGCGAAAATGCCGGGCACTGTTTTCGGCGGACTATTCGCTGTCTGGACTATCAGTTTATCAACAGGAAGCGAATTTTTGACGACACCATGTCAGATTATTGTGGGAGTGCGACAATTTGTCAATTGACAAATGCGACAGGCATGAAAAAAAGATTTTTTTTGGCAGGTTCAATCCGTCAGCCTGTTGCGGCAGGCAGCGGCGAAGTCCTCCGGGAAGTGGCCCATAATCCAGCGGAGTTGCGCTTCGCTGAAGGCACCGGGGGATTCGGGCAGTTTGGGGAGAAAAGTGTAGAGCAGGCGCTGGTCGATTGTTTCATGAAAACGCTTGGCGCATTCGATGGTGGTCACCATGCGGACGCCGAGCGCCCCCAGCACCTGCATGGCGGTGTGGATGCCGCGGTCAAGGGACCGGCGCATGGACTGGTCCGCTTCAAGGATGTTGCCCACCGGATGCAGGGGCATGAGCTGCAGCTCCCATTGGGATGTCTGTGCCTTGGGGACAAAGAGCATAACCTGGCTGTCTTCGTAGACGATGAGGGAGGATTCGCCGGGGTGAGGATCCATGCGTTTATTGTTGCGGATGCAGGTGATGAAATCGGCGAAAAAAGAGCGATCATGGGCCTTGTGATATGCGCGGACGCATTCGGCAACTAGATCCCCGCAGCCGTATGAGGGAAGCGTGACGGATGTTGTTTTTCCCGCCTGCATGGCCGCAATCCGTGCGGGCAACAGGGCGAACTGCTGGTGAATCTGCTGGTGCGAGGCGTTGAGCCGGTAGCCGCTGGGTGCGAAATCAAAACCATAGTTCCAGCCCCACAGGGTGCAGTCGAAAAAACAAGAGACTTTCTTTGCAACCAGTTGTCCGACAATCTCCTCTCGCAGGGACTCAAGCTCTTCCGGCGAAAGAGTCCGTCGTTCGCAACGGATCGGGATGCCCAGATCTTCCGCGATCCGCGCATAGGTCCGCTGGTAGTAGAGATGGCGCAGGCCGGTCATGTCCTGCCGTGAAAGGCTGCGGATGTCATAACGGACGCTGTCGTTTGCCATGTTGGAGGCAAAGTGTCCCCAGGGGATATAGGAATTGCGGCGCAGGTATTCAAAAACGTGATGGCCTTCTTCTTCCCATGCCCCGACGATTTCACTGTTGCCCTGGGCGCCGGGCCTGAGGACCATCGCCTGTTTATAGGCGTCCGGCAGAGAGGGGTTGTTGCCCACCGCCTCAAAGAGATGGTGGTTGTGGATTTTTGCCCGGATTTTGCCTCCCGCTTCCCGTTCGTAAACAAGACCTGTTGGTATTCCCCGGCAATCACGCGTAAAATCGCAGCTGATGCGGGCCAGTCGTTCCAGGTCATCCGGGTAGGTTGATGTGGTTGCAAGCGACAGCAGCACGGTTTCCGGCAGGGCGTGGAAAAGTTCATCCGTTTTTTGCCGGGAATTATCCAGCAGCGGGGCAACGGAACGGGAAAAGGAGGTCGGTTTCGGTTTCGGCAGGCAAATGGCCGGGGGGTTTTGCGCCCTGGCGTCGGCCCAGCGGGAGTTGATAAAGGTGGTCCCCCTGAATGGAAAAGCATGGGGAATTTCATAAATAACGTCAGCCTTTTTTACTCGAATGTCCGACGTGGGGAAGTTTTTTTCGCTGGTAATTTCCTCGCCGTCGAGGATGCCGAGACTTTGGACGGCGTCGGTCGGCCGCAGATTCTTGACGTTGTAATCCGGAGAATGGATGCAGTAGAGAAATTCCCCATTCGGGGCCACACAGGTCCGCATAGTCACGAGCTCCCGGAGCTTTTTTTTTCAAGGGCATCGGCAAGGAGCCCCATGGTGTGATGGTAGAAGTAAACAGGTGGAAAATAATCTCAACTGCAGCTGGACGCAAAGGTTTTTCTTCTCTTTCGAATCTGCTACACTAAAAATACATGTATGGGATGGAGAAGCAGGTCTGCAGCCGAGACTGCCTGGAACCGGAAACTTTCATGTCGGGAGGTCAATCGTGGATGAATCAAAATCGGTGTCGCGCTGGAGGAGATTGTCCCGTCTGCAGCGCTGGGCCATAATCGTCACTGCCGGACTTCTTTTTTATACCCTGTTCGGCTTTGTCATCCTGCCCTTTCTTGTGCGCAGCCAGCTTGAGAAACGGTTGACCGTTTTGCTCGCCCGCCATACCGTGGTGCGCGAGGTGAAATTCAATCCGTACACCCTGGATCTGGCAATAAACGGTTTTCAGGTCAATGAGCGGGATACGGAGAAACCGTTTGTCGCTTTTGACGCGCTGCGGGTCAATCTGCAGGCAATGTCCCTGGTGAAACGGGCCCTCATGGTGAAGTCTTTTTCCCTGGTCAATCCTTACGTCGGAATAGTCTTCACCGAGGATGGGGACTTTAATTTTTCCGACTTGCTGGTCAAGGAGACGGCAGAGGCGGAAAAAAAAGAGGACGGGCGGAAAAGGCCGTTTCTTTTTTCCATAAATAATATCGAATTGCTGGGCGGCGGCATCGATTTTTCCGACCGGGTGAAAAATGTGAACCATTCCGTTACCGGGCTTCACATCGGTCTTCCTTTTCTGTCCAATCTTGCCTATGCGGTGCAGATTTTCACCCAGCCTGCCTTTGAGGCCACGGTGAACGGCACCCTGTTGAAAATGGCCGGGGAAAGCAGGCCCTTTGATGTTTCACGCCAGACCGAAATGGCCGTTCATTTCACCGATATCGACATCACCCGCTATCTTGCCTATCTTCCCGCTTCGTTTAAATTTTCCATTGCGGAAGGGCTGCTTGATCTTGATCTCGCCCTTTCCTTCATCCGGCATGAGGACGGCAATCCGGCCCTGAAAATTTCGGGGCGGACAGGGCTGCGCCGGGTGAGGGTGCTGGATGAAACCGGTCAGCCGCTGCTTGTTTTTCCGGGGTTGACGGTGGATATCGAACGTGCTCATCTTCTGCGCAGGGAATTTCATGTGCGGAAGATTTCCTGGGAAAAACCGGAATTTTACCTGGAGAGAAACAAGCAGGGCGTTTTGAATCTTGCCGGACTGGTGGAGCAGGGAGAAAAGGAGGAAAAGGAAAAACAGGATGATGCTCCGGTTGGTCCGCGTTTGTTGTTTGAAGCGGCGGAAATTGCGGTTGACGGCGCAACGCTTCATTTTGCCGATCGTACCAATGAAACGGATTTTGTCACCACGGTGCAGCCGATGGATGTCGCCATAAAAAATTTCAGCACCGAGCCCGGCAAATCCGCGGAGTACAGTCTCTCTCTTGCCACCGAAAGCGACGAGGCGGTCAAGATGGACGGCTCGTTCGTTGTCGATCCGCTCAGCGTTCGTGCCAATGTCGCGCTTGAAAACATCCGGCCGGAAAAATACCGCCCTTATTACGACAATGTTTTGGCGGCCGAGGGTTACGGCGGAAAAAAACCTTTTATCGGCGAAAATAGATTTTGCCGCTGCAGGAAAAACGTTTCTCGTCTCCGAGCTCGGGGCGGAGTTCGGCGGTTTTGTCATGAAGGCGCCTGGTGCCGCGGAAGAGCTGGTTGTGCCCTCTTTTTCCCTGCAAGGCGGATCGGTTGATCTGCAAGGGAAGAAAATACTGCTTGGTCAATGCGCGATCTCGGGCGGAGCCGTTCCCCTGACCCTGCGCAAGGACGGCACAATGAATGTGCAGGATTTTCTGCGGCCATCGACGGGACAAGCGGCGTCGGATGTGGGCGGGCAAGAGCGGGAAGGGGCGGGGTGGCTGTTTTTTGTCGAAAAACTTGATCTCGCCGATTTCTCTCTTGATTTCACCGATCTTACCCCAGGGGCTCCTGCCCGCTTTCTGCTTGACCGGATTCATCTGACGGCGGATAAACTGACCAATGAGCCGAATAAGAAAACCGAACTTGCACTGGCCGTGCGGCTCAATAAGAGTGCTGCGCTGAAGACGACGGGCAGCCCGCAGCTGACACCGCTTGATGTTCGACTTGCGCTGGACTGGGCGAACCTGCCGCTTGCCGTGGCGCAACCCTATCTTGCCGATCATCTTGATATCCTTATCGGAGAAGGCCGGGCAAGTCTCAAGGGTCGGGCAAATTACTCCCGCCTCGAGAACGGCAAGGGTGGATTTGTTTTTCAGGGTGATCTGCAAAGCGACAAGTTTGCCTGCCTGCAAGGAAAACAGGCGGACAAGCTGCTTTCCTGGAATACATTTCAGGTGAAAAAGATAGATGTATCGACAAATCCATTTCGTTTTTCCGCGAAAGAAATACTCGCCGATAAACCGGTGATGAAAATTGCCGTGGACAATAACGGCGTGCTGAATCTCAGCAAGCTGGCCAGGAAAAAAGATGCCGAGCCGGAGACACCCCCTCCCCCGGACAAGAAGGACGGGCAACAGCCGGATATTGAAATAGGGAAGGTCAGCCTGAGCAACGGCGCTTTTTTCTTTTCCGACAGCAGTGTCGTGCCCCGGTTTGATACTGCCGTGAACGGCATCAAGGGCCATATTTCCGGATTTTCTTCCCGGAAGGATGCGCGCGCCACGCTTGAAATTGATGCCCGGCTCGACGGTCAGTCGCCCTTGCGTCTCTCCGGCTCCATTCAGCCCCGGCAGGATTTTTACACCGATGTCGCCGTGGAGCTCGGTGATGTCGAATTAAGTCGGATGAACCCCTATTCCATCAAGTATATCGGCTATCCCATGACCAAGGGAAAGTTGAGTTTGAATCTTCATTATCTGGTGAACGGCAAGGAGTTGACCGCGAAAAACAAGGTGTTCTTTGATCAGCAATTCCCGGATGGCCCGAAGATGCAGCAATAGCTTAGTTTTTAAAAATTGGTTTCGTAAACTTTTTAAATTTTTTCCCCAAAATTAAAATTTTTCTTGACATTCTAATAAGATAGTGATTTTTGCCTTTTATAAGCAATATCAACTACTTATAGGAGGCGACCATGTCTAACTATCGAAGAACACTTGTGAAAGCACGGGAAAGAGAAATCATGCGCAACGAGAAAATCAAATTGCGCAAGCACCTGAATGCGGATGCTCTCTTTGCAACCATGAGAACCGGATTCGGGGAAATTAATGATCATCGGCCGGGTGAGGTTACAATTTCACTTGCCGATGCCCTGATGTCAGGTTTTGCCATGTTTTCCCTCAAAGACCCTTCATTGCTGGCCTTTGACGAACGGCGTTGTGCGCCGCAAAATCTTTTAACCATATACGGCATGGGCGACATCCCCTGCGATACCTCGATGCGTGAAATTCTGGACGGTGTCGACCCCAATGATCTCCGGCCGCTGTTCAAGGATGCATTCCGGGCGTTACAACGCGGTAAGGTTCTTGAAAAAATGCTGTTCATGGACGTTGGCTACCTGTTGAATCTCGATGGTACCGGTTATTTTTCATCCAAGGCGCTGCATTCCGATGCGTGCATGGGAAGAGTCAACTCAAAGACGGGAGAAGTCACTTATTACCTCCAGACGGTCGGAGCGGCCGTTGTTCATCCTGATTACAAAGAGGCGATAGCTCTTTGTCCCGAGACGATCAGGAAACAGGACGGAAAGACAAAAAATGATTGCGAGCGTAATGCCATCAGGCGTTTGCTTGAAAAATTACACCTGGATCACCCGCACTTCAAGTTCATTATCAACGAGGACTCACTCAGTTCCAATGCACCCCACCTTGAAGATCTTGAGAAGCATAATCTTCACTATATCCTGGGAGTTAAAGAAGGCGACCATAAATTTCTCTTTCAGTATGTCGATCAAGCCGTGGAAAATGGTGAGACAATCGAGCTGACCATCGATGACGAGAAAGATACGGACATAAGCCATTGTTTCCGCATCGTGTATCATGCCCCACTCAATAAATCGAACCAGGATAAGCGTGTAACCTTTGTCGAATATTGGGAGATCAACGCAAAAACCGGCAAAAAGCAGCATTTTAGCTGGATTACGGATTTGGACATCACCGAAGAGAATGTCTACCAGTTTATGCGCGGCGCCCGTGCCCGGTGGAAAATAGAGAACGAAACGTTCAATACCCTGAAGAACCAGGGATACCAGTTCGGCCACAACTTCGGCCTGGGCAAGCAGCATCTCAGCGAGGTGTTCGTCCTGCTCATGATGCTGGCCTTTCTGGTTGACCAGATTCAGCAATTATGCTGTCCACTTTTCCAGGCTGCCTGGAAAAAATGGAAGACCAAGAGATCCCTTTGGGAAAAGGTCCGAAGCAAGTTCCATGAATTCCACATTGATACCATGGAGGAATTGTATCGCTCGATCTTGGACCACAAGCCGGTGCCGTTACCCAGGTAACGTAAAAGGCCGGACAATTATTTCAAAGAGCAGGTCCCTTGCCTGGAAAAATTCGGGCAGGGGCGGATGGACAATTATGTCCTCCAAAACAGGCTTTTGGACAATGGTTATTTTTTTTAAGGCAATTAGCCGGCTTGTGAGCCGATTTTTCCGATCTGATCTCCGCAGCCGGCATAAAAACTTACTTCCAGACGGTCGGCTTTAATCGTCCGGGAATAGTTGTAACTGGTTGGGCTAACAAAATCAGGTATATTGCGGATGCAAATAATGCTTTATCATTATACAAATCTCAATAATTTGGAAAACATCTTAAACACACATCAATTTTGGCTTACGAAAATTAATGATTTTGATGATTGTGATGAATTTATTTATACATTCTCGTTGTTGTGTAAAGAACTGAATATAGATTCAGCGGATTGTAATAAATTAATATCTGAGGTTGAAAAGACAAACAATTTGATATTTGTAGGCTGCTTTTGCCCCGATGGTGATAGTTCACATCACTGGAAAGAATATGGAGAATTCAATATTGAATTTTCAAAACAAATATTAATGAGAATGATCCATTACCAACAACGATCGTATGGGTGGATATCGGCACATTCTAATTTTATACCATGTGAATATTGCAACAAATCTCATAGAGCAAAAATAAAAGGGGCCATAAGACAATGGAAAAATGGGAATGGATATTCTATACCAGTTGACGCTCTATCCCATTTGGCGACGCTTTTCAAAAAGCCTGAGTTCTGCCAAGAACAAGAAACACGGCTTGTGTTGTATTTGAAAATCGATAGTCCAATAAAAAAAATGAGAGTCGGTTCTACGGAAAAAGAATATTACATATTGCCATTTCGAACTAATGGCGGGGATCAACCAATAAAATCAATTACAATAGGCCCAAACCTGAATCCGTGAGGTATCCCGGATTCTCCCTAAAAATTGTGGGGCGCGAAAAAATTTCAACACCGCGACCGCCAGAAATTTATATATTGCCAGCATATTGCTGGTAAATTGGGACATCGTCCCCGTTGTTCTTTGAAAAATTGCTATATTTGCCTGTTTTTAGGCGTATTTTCCCGGCAGGGCCTGCTGTTCAGCCACTTTCCGGCAAATTTCTCTTCTGTTCTTGCATTAGCCAAAGGCAAGCCGGTTATAAACGGCCTGAAACGAGTCAAATGCGCAACAGTGGCGGCTGAACCGCAGCTTCAGTTTCCTGCCGGTCTCAATCAGTCTGGCTGCACGGTACATGAGTTCCTGAATAACGGTACGAATTCTCCTGCGCTTTGCCGAGTGGCGCACTGGTGAGCGATCACCGAGAAGGCCAAGCTGGCCGATAAACCGCAAGATGTTATAAGCCAAGCCGGCCAAGGACATGATCAAGGAATTGGTCGCAAATTTTCCCGAAGGCAACCGCTCAAGATCCATGTCGGTTTTAAATTCGCTGTGAAACTGCTCGCTTGTGCCGTGGTCCCGGTAGAGCTTGATGATCTCTTTTTCCGGCAGGTAAAGGGATGTCCACCAGCCCTCAAGTTCTATATCCGGCACCAGCAGCAACTGGCCGCGTTTGTCAATGGTACGTTCAATCACGCGGACGATCAGGCGGGTACTGAACTCCTTGCCCTCGTGCTCCTGAAGCTGGTTGAAACTGAATACGGCAACCCGTTTGCCGCGTCGTGGTTCGCTCACTTCTCCTTCTTGCAGCCCACGGGCCAGCCAGGCGGGAAGGTCCTGCTTGCGGGGATTCCATTTCAGGATGTAATCGACCTTTTTGTGGCCATAAAGCGTTGCTCGGGTCTCGACAGCATCGTGTCCGGAGTCAAGCCTGAATAACAGTGACTTTTTGGTTAAAGACTTGGCACGGGAGATGGTTTCCTGCAGAAAAGGAATAAAATTGTTTTGGCTGTGCTGGCTGCCCTCCCGGAACTCAAGATTAATACACCAGCCTTCCTCTCCCATGTAGGCGGCTATTGGCGCATAGCCGTCATAACCGTGATAGGTATGCTTGGAACCTTCTTTTTTGGTGCCGGAGTTGTCCATGCAAAAGACGTCCATATCGACGGCGACATGACCCATGGCCAAGGGGGTTACTTTTCCTTTGGCATTGCGGATGAACTCCGTGTAGGTGGAGGAAGCAATTGGCTGAAAAACTGTTGCGGTTTCGTCAAGGCGCTGGCGCAAGGTTTCGGGCGAAGGAACCGCTTTGATGCCAAGTGATTGCTGGAAATACCTGTCGTCTTTCATGTCGGCAATGGCTTCGAAATCGCTTTTGCCAAGCGAGAGGAGCCCGAGATAACTGCGAATGACATCTGTATTGGCAATGTCCTTGGTGTCGGGTATCGCCTTTTTCAGCTTGGCGTTCAAGCTGGTAAAGCGATTGATACCGAGCCCGATCAGGGCCAGGCCGGAATGAGAGGTATAAAATTCGTCCGATGAGCGTTCAAGAATAAATCGTTTCATTTTTTCACCTGCAGAGTGATGTTTTTAGACAGGCGAATATTGCAATATTTTTTGTTAAATTTCAACATGTTATTTGAAA